>JAHKKL010000094.1 GCA_020027635.1 Gammaproteobacteria bacterium | reverse complement strand
CACCTGGGCCAAGCAAAACGGGATACCCGTCGGTCCCGGACGCGGCTCGGGCGCCGGCTCGCTGGTTGCCTACGCCCTTACCATCACCGACCTCGATCCGCTCCGCTACGACCTGCTGTTCGAGCGTTTCCTCAATCCGGAACGCGTCTCGCTGCCGGATTTCGACGTGGATTTCTGCATGGACGGGCGCGACCGCGTCATCGATTACGTCGCCGACCGCTACGGCAGGGATCGTGTTTCCCAGATCATCACCTACGGTTCCATGGCCGCCAAGGCGGTGGTGCGCGATGTCGGGCGGGTGTTGGGACACCCGTACGGGTTTGTCGACCGGATCGCCAAGCTGATTCCCTTCGAGATCGGCATTACCCTCGACAAGGCGCTGGAGCAGGAGGCCGCGCTGCGTGAACTCTATGAAGGCGATGAAGAGGTCAGGGCCGTGATCGACCTCGCCAGGTCCCTCGAGGGACTGGCGCGCAATGCGGGCAAACATGCCGGCGGCGTGGTCATCGCCCCATCGAAGTTGACGGATTTCACGCCGCTCTATTGCGAACAGGGGGGTGAGGCACTCGTCAGCCAGTTCGACAAGGACGACGTGGAAGCGGTGGGACTGGTCAAATTCGACTTTCTCGGCCTGCGCACCCTGACGATTATCAACCACGCGCTGCAGACCATCAATTCCCGATGCGCGGAGAGCGGCGAGGCGGCGGTCGATATCGAAAGCATTCCCCTGACGGACGTGGCGACCTTCGCTCTGTTGAAGTCCTGCGCGACCACCGCGGTGTTTCAGCTCGAATCCTCCGGGATGAAGGACCTGATACGCCGCCTGCAACCGGACAGCTTCGAGGACATCGTGGCGCTGGTCGCCCTGTTTCGCCCCGGGCCGCTGCAGTCCGGGATGGTGGACGATTTCATCAAGCGCAAGCACGGCGCGATGGTCAGTTACCCGCACCCCGATCTCGAGCCGATACTCAAACCGACCTACGGCGTCATCCTCTATCAGGAACAGGTGATGCAGATTGCCCAGGTGCTCGCGGGGTACTCGCTGGGCGGGGCGGACCTGCTGCGACGGGCCATGGGCAAGAAGAAACCCGAAGAAATGGCCAAGCAGCGCGCCATCTTCCAGGAGGGTGCGCTGAAGCGGGGTGTGGACGCCTCGGTCGCGGCCGGTATTTTTGACCTGATGGAGAAATTCGCCGGCTACGGCTTCAACAAGAGTCACTCGGCCGCCTATGCCCTGATCTCCTACCAGACGGTCTGGCTGAAGGCGCATTACCCGGCGGCCTTCATGGCCGCGGTACTCTCCGCTGACATGGACAACACGGACAAGATCGTGCGGCTGATGGCGGAATGCCGGGACATGAAGCTGAAGGTCGTCCCGCCGGACGTGAATTCCTCCGACTATTACTTCACCGCCCGTGCCGGTGACACGATCGTCTACGGGCTGGGCGCGATCAAGGGCGTGGGGCAGTCGGCTATCGAGGGCATGCTGCGCGAGCGCGCCGATAACGGCGTGTTCTCCGATCTCTACGACCTTTGCCGGCGTGTCGACCTGCGCAAGGTCAACCGTCGGGTGTTCGAGGCACTGATACGGGCCGGCGCGCTGGATTCGATGGGGGACAACCGTGCCACGCAGATGGTGAATCTGCCGCTGGCGATGAAACTGGCCGAACAGAATTCCCGCAACCTGGATACCGGGCAGGACGACCTGTTCGGCGAAACGACGCAGCGCAGCTGTTCACCGCAGGCGAAGCCGGTCGTGCCGGAATGGGACGAGGAACAGAAGCTGCTGGGTGAGAAGGAAACGCTGGGCTTGTATCTTACCGGGCATCCCATCATCCGCTACCAGGAAGAACTCCGGCACATCATCAGTGGAACGCTGGCAGGCCTGGTCAGCTCCGCCGGGGATCATGCCGTCGTGCCATCGGGGCGGGGTGATGCCTGGGAGCGGCCCGTGGTCATCGCCGGACTGGTCATGTCGCTGCGGGTGCGCAAGACCCAACGCGGCGGCAACATCGCATTTCTGACTCTGGATGATCATACCGCGCAGATCGACGTGCGCATCTTTTCCGAGGTCTTCGACAAGCACCAGGCCATGCTCGGCAAGGACAAGGTGCTGGTGATACAGGGCACGCTGGGCCTGGACGATTACTCCGGCGGCAACCAGGTCACGGCACAGGCCATCTATGACCTCAACCAGGCACGCGCGCAGTTCGCGCGGCGCCTCGTCGTCGGCGTCGAGGCGCGGCAGGCGGGCAACGGTTTCGTCAGGTCGCTGGCGGATATCCTGCAGCCCTTCCGCGAGGGGCAGTGCCGGGTGTGCATCGATTACCTCGGCCGCGGTGCACAGGCGCGTATTGCGCTGGGAGACGACTGGACGGTGCATCCCACCGATGAACTGCTGCACCGCCTGCGGGAACTCGCCGGTGCACAGCGGGTGGCGGTCGAGTACACCTGAGCGGCGGCGCTTGTTTCGACGGGGTGTAAACGGTACCTTAAGCGGCACTTACAGAACCCGCCGGATGATGACATGAATCTGAATTTCCTGGAATTCGAGCAGCCCATTGCCGAACTCGAAGCGAAAATCGACGAGTTGCGCTACATCGGCGACGACGCCGAGGTGAACATCAATGACGAGGTGTCCAAACTGGAGGCAAAGAGCAAGGCGCTGACCCAGTCCATCTTTTCCAGTCTGTCCGCCTGGCAGATTTCCCAGCTGGCCCGTCACCCGCAGCGTCCCTACACCCTGGACTATGTCGTGCGGGTGTTCACCGACTTCGAGGAACTGCATGGCGACCGCTGCTATGCCGATGACCGCGCCATCATCGGCGGCGTGGCGCGTCTCGACGGCATCCCGGTGATGATCATCGGCCAGCAGAAAGGGCGCGACACCAAGGAGAAACTGCATCGCAATTTCGGCATGCCTCGGCCCGAGGGATATCGCAAGGCGCTGCGCCTGATGAAGATGGCGGAACGCTTCGGCTTGCCGCTGCTGACCTTCATCGATACCCCGGGCGCCTACCCGGGCATCGGCGCGGAGGAGCGCGGGCAGAGCGAGGCGATCGCGAGGAACCTGTTCGTGATGTCGGATCTGCGTATCCCGATCATCTGCACGGTGATCGGCGAGGGCGGGTCGGGCGGGGCGCTTGCGATCGGCATCGGCGACCGGGTCCTCATGCTGCAATACAGCACCTATTCGGTGATCTCGCCCGAAGGCTGCGCCTCGATACTCTGGAAAAGCGCGGACAACGCGGAGGATGCCGCCGAAGCTCTCGGTATCACCTCCAAACGCCTGAAGGAACTCGGCCTGATCGACAGGATCATCGAGGAGCCTCTCGGCGGCGCCCACCGTGATATCGATACCATGGCCGCGAGTGTCAAGCAGGTCCTGCTGGAGGAGCTGCGCCATTTGCAGGCGATTCCCCCGCAGGAGCTGATCGAGGCCCGCTACCGGCACCTCATGGCCTATGGCGAGTTTACCGACCGCCAGTCCTGATCGGCACTGATCTCCCCCTCAGGAGGATGTTGTAAGACCCTGTAGGGTGCGCCGTGCGCACCGGAGAGAACATGCAAACGGTTGATTCATGGTGCGCACGGCGCACCCTACAGGATTATGAACACCTTTTGCGACACCCTCCTCAGGGCAGTTGTATCCAGGCAGTGCGATGAAATTCACCGCGGATTACCTGCATCGGCAACTCACCGCCTTGCCCGCCGACGCCTGCTGCTGGGTCGCCTACAGCGGCGGTGTCGACTCCCATGCGCTGCTGCATGCCCTGGCGGCATTGCGTCCCGGGCTGCCTTGGCGTATCGCTGCCGTACATGTCAATCACGGCCTGCAGGCCGGTGCCGTCGCATGGGATGAACATTGCCGCGCCGTCTGCGCCGGTCTCGATATCCACTATGTCTCCCTGCGGGTGGACGCCCGTGCCGCCGCCGGCGAGAGTCGGGAGGCGGCGGCACGCGCGGCACGCTATGCCGTGCTGGAAGGCTGGTTGCCCCAGGGCCATTACCTGCTGACCGCCCAGCACCAGGACGACCAGGCGGAGACCCTGCTGTTGCAACTGCTGCGCGGCAGCGGCGTCAAGGGGCTGGCCGCGATGCCCCGGCTGGCGCCGTTCGGGGGCGGTTTCCTGCTGCGCCCGCTGCTCGGCAGCGGCCACGGGGCATTACTCGATTACGCCAGGGTGAACCGCCTGAGCTGGGTGGACGATCCCAGTAACCAGGATATTTCCCTGGATCGTAATTTCCTGCGCCACCAGGTGCTGCCGGCGCTGCGCCAGCGCTGGCCCGCCCTGTCGGCCACGCTGTCCCGGAGTGCCCGCCACTGCGCCGAGGCGGCGCTGGTCCTGGAGGATCTGGCCAAGCAGGAGCTTACCGCGTTCGCCGACGAGTCGCAGGAAACCCTGCCGGTTTCCGGGCTGCTTCGACTGCCCCCGGAGCGGCAACGCAACGTCTTGCGCCACTGGTTGATGCGCAAGGGCGGGACGAGTCCGTCCGAGGCAGTGCTTGCGCGGATCGCACACGATATCCTCGGCAGCCGGGCGGATGCCGAAGCCTGCGTCCGCTGGGGCGCCCGTGAGCTGCGGCGTTATCGCGATCGCCTCTATCTGTTGCCGCAGGTTCCCGCGCCTGATCCGCATCGCTCGCTCGCGTGGCGACTGGAGGCATCGCTCGAACTCCCGCAGGCGGGCGGTGTCCTGAGCGCGAACCGCCGGACGGGCGGCGGCGTGCGCGCCGCCGCCCTCGAGGGCGCAGAAGTGCGCGTGAGCTGGCGGGTCGGAGGCGAACGCTGCCGTCCCGCCGGACGCCGGCACCGCCACGCGCTGAAGAAGCTGTTCCAGGAAGTCGGGATACCCCCCTGGGAACGGGGACGTATCCCACTGGTTTATATCGGCGCCGAACTGGCGGCCGTGGCGGACCTCTGGGTGTGTGAGCCGTTCGTCGCCGGGCCGGGTGAACCCGGGTTCACCATCCGCTGGGACCGGGGCTGATTCATCGCTCCCGGCCGGCGGTGCCCGCGGGAATCGCGAAGTAATTGAGGTAATCGCCCCGATCTGGTAACGTTCACTCCCGTCAAGCGACCCTGGCGCCGCACCCTGATCCCACATTGTTAATGACCCGTTTTATCTTTATTACCGGTGGCGTCGTGTCCTCCCTGGGCAAGGGCATCGCCTCCGCCTCGCTCGGCAGCTTGCTGGAATCCCGGGGTCTCAAAGTCACCCTGCTCAAGCTGGATCCGTACATCAACGTGGATCCCGGCACCATGAGCCCGTTCCAGCATGGCGAGGTCTTCGTGACCAACGACGGCACGGAGACCGATCTGGATCTCGGTCATTACGAGCGCTTCGTGCGCACGACGATGGGGAAGAACAACAACTTCACCACCGGCCAGATCTACGAGAACGTGATACGCAAGGAACGCCGCGGTGACTACCTCGGCGCGACCGTGCAGGTCATCCCGCACATTACCGATGAGATCAAGCGCTGCATCAAGATGGGTGCCGATGCGGCGGATGTCGCGCTGGTTGAAATCGGCGGGACCGTGGGTGACATCGAGTCCCTCCCGTTCCTGGAAGCCATACGGCAGATGGGCGTGGAACTGGGCCACTCGCAGGCGCTGTTCATGCATCTGACGCTGGTTCCCTATATCGCCGTTTCCGGCGAGATCAAGACCAAGCCGACCCAGCACTCGGTAAAGGAACTGCGCTCCATCGGTATCCAGCCCGATATCCTCCTGTGCCGTGCCGACCGCCCCCTGCCGCCGGCCGAGCGCCGCAAGGTGGCACTGTTCACCAATGTGGACGAACGCGCGGTCATCTCGGCGGTGGATGTGGACAATATCTACCGGATTCCGCAACTGCTCCATGCCCAGCATCTGGATGATATCGTCGTGGAGAAACTCGGCCTCAAGACCCCGCCGGCCGATCTGTCGGAGTGGGAAAAGGTCAACCGGGACAGCGAACTGCGCACGGGCGAGGTCATCATCGCGATGGTCGGCAAGTACGTCGACCTGACCGAGTCCTACAAGTCACTGTCCGAAGCCCTGATCCATGCCGGTATTCACACCCGCACCAACGTCACCATCCGCTACGTGGATTCCGAGACCATCGAGTCACGGGGGACCGGGGTACTCGAGGGGGCGGACGGGATCCTGGTCCCCGGCGGTTTCGGCGAGCGCGGCGTGGAGGGCAAGATCGCCGCGGTGCGATATGCCCGCGAGAACCGGATTCCGTATCTGGGGATCTGCCTGGGCATGCAGGTTGCCGTCATCGAGTTCGCGCGCCACGTGGCGGGGCTGGAGGGCGCGCATTCGACGGAATTCGCAAAGAATACCCGCCACCCGGTCATCGCGCTGATCACCGAATGGAGTCGCGAGGACGGCGGCCTCGAGAAACGCAGCGAGCGCTCCGATCTCGGCGGATCCATGCGTCTTGGCGGGCAGAAGTGCCGGCTCGTTCCCGGCGGCCTGGCACACTCCCTTTACAAAAAGGATGTGATCGTCGAACGTCACCGTCACCGCTATGAATTCAACAACCAGTACCGGCAGGTACTGGAAGAGAAGGGCCTGTACCTATCCGGCGTCTCGATGGACGGCAAGCTGGTCGAGGTGATCGAGGCCAGGGATCATCCCTGGTTTCTCGGCTGCCAGTTTCACCCGGAGTTCACCTCGACGCCACGCGATGGAC
>JAHKKL010000006.1 GCA_020027635.1 Gammaproteobacteria bacterium | reverse complement strand
CAGGCTGTACTGCGCCGACAATTACAAGGGGGCGAGCGAACTCGCGCTATGGAAAGCGCGTGTCAACCGCTCATGGTCCGTGGTCTCCCTGCGTCGTATAGACAACGCGGCAACCTCCATCATGTCCGGTGACAGCCTCAACATCCGGGTGGCGGCCGTACTGGGCGAATTGACCGCGGAAGACGTCATTCTCGAATGCGTCATCGGCACCGAGAACGAACACGGGCTCTTCACGGAACACAAACGCATCCCCTGCGAATCCGCCGGAAACAATGACAGGGGCGAGGCAATCTTCGAACTCAATCTCATTCCGCCGCTGTCCGGACTGCAGGTCTACAAGTTGCGCATCTATCCGCACCACCGGCTGCTGTGCCACCGCTTCGAGACCGGGCGCATCATCTGGCTTTGACAACAACAACCACGTCAACAACGCCTCATGTCGGGTAAGTCCTGAAGTGACCGTCGGTCGCAGGGACGATGCACAGGGATGTGCACGTGTCGCGTGAGGGTACGACTGCAGGGAGAAGGTGAGACCGGGAACCGGTCGAGAGGCTGGCCTGGGCCATGCATGCAGGAGGTAGGGTACCAAAAGTAGGCGCTTCAGGCGACGCAGGAGCGGTTACCGAGGATGCCCGGTGCGACTGCGGCCGTCGAGCGTACAGGGACGTATTCACAGCGTGTCACGCAAGGACTTACCCGGCATGAGGCGCCTACATGGATGAGGCAAAATCAGCGTTTGCCTTAGTAACAGGCGGAGGGAGGCTCGCCGCTTGTCTCAGTTCCGGCCGCGGCCATAGAGGTGTATCAGCTGGCGCAAGCGTCCGGCAAGGTCGGCCGGCACCTGCCCCCAGTCAAATTGCCAGGTCCAGTTATCCATGGTCGTGCCGGGCATGTTCATGCGGTGCTCGCTCCCCAGTTCCAGGATATCCTGCATCGGCAGGATCGCCAGTCTGGCAACCGAGGCCAGCGCGGCGCGTATCAGAGGCCAGGGCATCCGCTCCGGGGGATTGCCCAGATAGTCATTCACCACCCGCCGTTGCATATCGTCGCAGTTCTGGTACCAGCCCAGCGTGGTGTCGTTATCATGCGTCCCGGTGTAGACAACCGACATGGGCACGTGATTGTGCGGCAGGTAGGGATTGTCCGCCCCTCCACTGAAGGCAAACTGGAGTATCTTCATCCCGGGCAGTTCAAACCGGGTGCGCAGCGCATCGACCTCGGGGGTTATGATGCCCAGGTCCTCCGCGACCAGGGGCAGTTGTCCGTAGGCCTCCTGCAGGCGCGCAAACAACGCTTCACCGGGTGCCGCCACCCAGCGGCCATGAATGGCCGTATCCGCCGACGCAGGAATCTCCCAGTACTTTTCAAAACCACGGAAGTGATCCAGCCGGAGGATATCGAACATCTCCAGCTGCGACCGGAACCGTGCCAGCCACCAGCGAAAATCATCCGCCTTGATCCGGTCCCAACGATACAGCGGGTTTCCCCAGCGCTGCCCCGTCGCCGAGAAATAATCGGGCGGCACACCGGCTACGACATCGGGCCGGCCTGTCGCATCCAGGGAAAACAGATCACAGTGGGCCCAGATATCGGCACTGTCGTGCGCTACAAAAATCGGTATATCACCGAACAGCGCAATGCCGTTTTGATGCGCATAGTCGCGCAAGGCAGCCCATTGGGAGAAAAACACGAACTGTTCGAAACATACCTGCTCACAGGCCCCGGCATACGCGGCGCGGAACGCCTGCAATGCGGCGGTATCCCGGTCGCGCAGCGGCGCGGGCCATTCCAGCCAGGAGGCCTCGCCCTGTGCATGCCTGATGGCCAGAAACAGGGTGTAATCATCCAGCCAGGCGGCATGCTGCCGCCTGAAACCGGCGAACGCCGCACGGTCCCCTTCATGCGCATGGTGTTCAAAACCCATCCTGGCCTGCTCGAGGGCGGTATCCGAGAGTTGCTGGTCCCGCTCCAGCCAGCCACGCGCAACCAGATCATCGGTGCAGATCAGGTCAACATTGCCAGCGTGCACAGACATGCATTGATAGGGTGAACGGTCGTTGTGGGTCGGACCCAGCGGCAGGGTCTGCCACACGCTGAACCCGCACTGCTTGAGAAAATCGACAAACCGCAGGGCCTTGCGCCCCAGGCAGCCGCCGGACTGGCTATCGGGCAATGACGTGGGGTGCAAAAGCAGCCCGGCACGACGCTCTTTCAATGGATTGACCAAGGGGCGGGATCGGGTCTGTTCAAGTTGGTAGGGTTTCCCGGATATCGGGCATGACACCCACCGTTATCCGGCCCGTGTGCCCGCCGGAATCCGCGGCGTCAGCCGGCATATGGCGCGGGGTATAATGCCACCCAGCGTATGCAACAGCGACGGGCGCCATGCCGGCGGGCAACCACACACGGGCAACGCTCAACGGACAAAGTGGAATTCCTGGCCGAGCATTTCCGGAGTCACCAGCACCACGCCTTTGGGGGTGATGTGAAAACGGGCCTTATCCTCCTCGTGATTTTCGCCGATCACCATGCCGTCCGGGATCTCGCAGCCCTTGTCGATTACGGCACGACTGATGCGGCAATTGCGTCCGATGCGGGCATTGGGAAGTGCAACGACATCCTCGAGTACGGTATAGGACTTAACCCTGACATTGGAGAAGAGCAGCGAGTGGCGTACCGTGGCGCCCGAAATCAGGCACCCGCCGGATACCATGGAATCCACCGCCATGCCACGCCGGTCGTCGTCATCGAATACGAATTTCGCCGGAGGAAGCTGCTCCTGATAGGTCCAGATGGGCCATTCTTCATCGTAGAGATTGAGTTCCGGCAGAACCCCGATCAGCTCAAGGTTGGCCTCCCAAAAGGCATCGACCGTACCGACGTCCCTCCAGTAGGCACTCTGGCCGCTCTGTGATTCCCTGAAGGGATAACTGAAAACGCGATACTTCTTGATCATGTTGGGGATGATATCGTGGCCGAAATCGTGCGTGGAATGTGCCTCGTCCGCATCTTTTATCAACTGCTCGTAAAGGAAATTCGTGTTAAAGACGTATATTCCCATGGATGCCAGTGCCATATCGGTCGATCCCGGCATCGGCTGCGGGGATGACGGTTTTTCGCTGAAATTAAACACCCGCCCGTCTTCCCGGATCGACATGACGCCGAAGGCCTTGGCCTGTTCGAGCGGCACCTCGATGCAACCCACGGTCATATCCGCCCCCCGCTCGACGTGGTGAGCGATCATGGGCCCGTAATCCATCTTGTAGACGTGGTCGCCCGCCAGGATCAGGACATATTCAGGCTTGTGCGTGCGGATGATATCCAGGTTCTGGTAGACGGCATCCGCCGTACCGGCATACCACGACGGCTCGATGCGCTGCTGTGCGGGCAGCAGCTCGATGAACTCGCCGAATTCGCCGCGCAGGAATCCCCAGCCCTGCTGGATATGCTGGATGAGGGAATGCGCCTTGTACTGGGTCATCACGCCGATCATGCGTATCCCGGAATTCATGCAGTTGGAAAGCGGAAAATCGATGATGCGGAATTTACCTCCGAACGGAACCGCCGGTTTGGCGCGCCACAAGGTCAGTTGCTGCAGGCGGGAACCGCGTCCTCCGGCCAGAACCAGCGCCAGTGTGTTGCGTGTCAAACGGCTGACAAATCGGTGAGTCTGATTCATGGGTAGTACGTTATGTATCTGATCGGTGGTTTCAAATCGACCCTTCACGGGGTTTTGATGATTGTGCAAACGCCGATATTGTATGGGTTACCTCATTGCCTGTATAGTTGCGCGGCACTCTTCGTAAGCATTAATTCTGGATACGCGTCACATTCGACGCCGTAACCACACACCGCGCCCGATGCTGCAATCTGATTCGGAAATCAAGCCCTATTCCAGTGTCTCCTCAGAGATTCAACGCCTGCTGGATGCGCGTCACCACGATCCCTTCAGCGTGCTGGGCCGCCACGTCTCCAAAGACCGGGAAACGATCCGCGTCATCATGCCCCACGCGGCCTGGGTGCGCATCGTGGAAACCGGGGTATCCCTCGGTCGCATCGCCAATACGGACTTGTTCGAGTGGCAAGGACAGACCGGCAGCCTGCCTGAACGCTACCGGCTGATATGGCAGGACGGCAACGGGGTGGAGCATGTCGCCTATGATCCCTACTGCTTCCCGCCGCAGATCTCCGACTTCGACATGCACCTGTTCGGCGAAGGCAAACACTGGCACATCTACCGCATCCTGGGGGCGCACCGTAAACAGATAGACGGCATCGATGGCGTGCTGTTCGCCGTCTGGGCTCCTTCGGCGGAACGGGTCAGCGTTGTCGGTGATTTCAACGGCTGGGACGGACGTACCCATTCCATGCGTGTGCGCGGCGGCAGCGGCATCTGGGAACTGTTCATCCCCGGGCTGGGCAACGGTCAACCTTACAAGTACGAAGTACGCAGCCGGGATAACGGGAAACACTTATTAAAAACAGATCCCTATGGGCAGCAGTTTGAACTTCGTCCCGCCACCGCCTCGCTCATACCCAGAGAGGCCGCTTATGAATGGAATGACGGGGCCTGGCTGGAGAACAGGAGCAGGAGTGACTGGCGGCACAGTCCCATCTGCATCTACGAAGTACATCTGGGATCCTGGAAACGCGATGAACACGGTCGTTTCCTGAATTACCGGACCCTCGCACGGGATCTGGTCGAATACGTCAGGCAAACCGGATTTACCCATATCGAGCTGTTGCCCATCACGGAACATCCCCTCGATGCCTCCTGGGGTTACCAGACGACGGGTTATTTCGCTCCAACCAGCCGGTTCGGCAGCCCGGACGACTTCCGCTACTTCGTCGACCACTGCCACCAGAACGGCATCGGCGTCCTGTTGGACTGGGTCCCGGCGCACTTCCCCAGGGACAGCTTCGGACTTGCCCGGTTCGACGGCACCGCCCTTTATGAGCACCAGGACCCGCGCCGCGGCGAGCATGCCGACTGGGGCACGCTGATCTACAACTATGGTCGCAACGAAGTGCGCAACTTCCTGCTCTCGAGCGCCATCTACTGGCTGGAGGAATTCCATCTCGACGGTCTGCGCGTTGATGCGGTGGCCTCCATGCTGTATCACGACTATTCGCGTGACAACGATCAATGGCTGCCGAACATCTACGGCGGGCGGGAGAATCTCGAGGCCGTCAGTTTCCTGCGCGAACTGAACACGGTCGCCCACAGCGCCTATCCTGGCACAGTCGTCATCGCCGAGGAATCAACCGCATGGCCGGGCGTCAGCCGTCCGGTGAATCTGGGCGGCCTGGGTTTCAGCATGAAATGGAATCTGGGCTGGATGCATGATTCGATGAATTACTTGCAGCATGACCCGGTACACCGGAAATATCACCACAACGACCTGACCTTCGGCCTCCTGTACGCCTTCACGGAGAATTTTGTCCTGCCCTTCTCGCACGACGAAGTGGTGCATGGCAAACAATCCATGCTCTACAAGCAGTCGGGCGACGATTGGCAGCAATTCGCCAACCTGCGCCTGCTCTATACCTATATGTACACCTCTCCGGGCAAGAAACTGCTGTTCATGGGTAATGAGATCGCCCAGGGCCGCGAGTGGAATTTTGATGCCAGCATCGAATGGTATCTGCTGGATTACGAATATCAACGCGGTGTACAGAAACTCGTCAGTGACCTGAACCGGCTCTACAGGGAAATCCCCGCGATGCACCGCTTCGACTTTTCCTCGGAGGGTTTCGACTGGATCGACTGCAATGCGGCCGAACAATCCACGCTCAGTTACATTCGCAGAGATGGCGAGGATTTCATCGTCGTCGCACTCAATTTCACGCCCGTACCGCGCCATCAATACCGTATCGGGGTACCGGCGGCAGGCAATTACCGGGAGCGGTTCAATTCCGATTCGGGTTACTATGGCGGTTCGGACCTGGGCAACCGCGGCCAGGTAGAGGCGGAACCCGTGCCTTGGGACGATCACCCCTTTTCCATCGCCCTGACCCTCCCCCCACTGGCAGGCATCGTTCTGCAGTACAGCAAGAAGCCCTGAACCACGCTCGCCATAACCCGCGCCTGATCCGGACGGGATACACCGGGTTGCTGCCGATGGCGATCATTCAGGCTAGAATATTTACCCATGGGCGTGACACGTCAACCCGCCGTTGCAGGCTCCTTCTACCCCTCCGACCCGGAGCGGCTGCGCGCCATGCTGGGAGATCTCCTCAAGGACGCCCGTACCGACCAGCCAGCGCCCAAGGCCATGATCGTGCCGCATGCAGGATATATCTATTCAGGCCCGGTTGCCGCATCGGGCTACGCGCGTCTGCTGAATTCATCCGGCGCCTATACGCGTGTCGCGCTGCTCGGCCCGGCCCACCGCGTGGCGTTTTCCGGCCTGGCGGCCACCGGCGCGACCGCCTTTGCCACGCCGCTTGGCGAAGTACCCGTCGATCAGGCGGCTATCAGTCGGCTTGCCGACCTTCCCCAGGTGCACATCCTGGACGAGGCGCAGTGCTTCGAGCACAGCCTGGAGGTCCACCTGCCGTTTCTCCAGGTCACGCTCGGAAACTTCTCCCTGGTCCCACTCGTTGTGGGTGATGCCACAGCCGAGGAGGTTTGCGAGGTGCTGGAACTGGAGGCAACGGTTCCCGGCACCCTGCTCGTCATCAGTTCCGACTTGAGTCATTACCACGATTACGCAACGGCCACGCGTATGGATAGCGACACATCACGCCATATCGAAGCGCTTGATCACACCGGGATCGGGTACGGACAAGCCTGCGGCCGGAACCCGGTCAGCGGCATGCTGCTCTACGCGAAACGCCATGCCCTAACGGCCGAGACCATTGATCTTCGCAACTCGGGAGACACCGCCGGCCCGCGTGACCAGGTAGTCGGCTACGGCACCTATGTCTTCAACTGAGAACCGGCAGGAGCTCACAACCGACGAGCAGGCACTACTCCTACACATCGCCTATCAATCCATCCGATCAGGACTAGAAACCAGACGGCCGGCCGCCATCAGCGCCGACGGCTGCCCCGCCAGACTGTCAGACAGACGGGCAAGTTTCGTCACGTTGCATGCTGGAGAAAAACTGCGCGGCTGTATTGGCTCGCTTGAGCCCCATGTGATCCTTGCTGAGGACGTCAGCCTCAATGCCTATGCAGCAGCCTTCAGGGACACGCGTTTCCAGCCGTTGCAAACCAATGAGCTTGCCACGCTGTCCCTTCAGATTTCCGTATTAAGCACACCCGAGATGCTTGATTTCGACTCCGAGGCGTCCTTGCTTGCGAACATCAGAGCGGGTATCGATGGCCTGATACTGCAGGAGCATGGCTTCAGGAGCACGTTCCTGCCCTCCGTGTGGGAATCATTACCGGAACCGGTACGGTTCCTCGGTCATCTCAAACTCAAGGCCGGGCTCGCCGCCGACTATTGGTCGGCATCGATCAGGGTATGGCGCTATACCACGGAGTCTTTCGCCGCAAGCGTGCCTGCGATCAGGGCAAAAGACCGGGATTACCTTGTGGAAATACTGAAGTAGGCAAAAACCAGTGTCACCAGCAGCGTCGCCAGCAGGAAAATCCGCAGCGACTGGCTTTGCCTGTTGTTCGGGCCATGCGGGTTGCGTGGCAAATCGTCCATCAGGTGATACTTGAAGAATTCGGCGTCACTGTCATTATGACGTCGATCCGATAATTTACGTCTCTCTTCGCAGGCAGGCTGCGGGTTTTTCTCCCGCTTTACCCGGCGCTGTCTGACGCGTTCGTCAACCGTCATGCGTGCCATCACCAGTTTCTGGTAATCCTCCCAGCTCGAAAGCTGCAGGAGTTCCCTCGGGAACAGCTCCGGGTAATCCCTGGCCGGACGCCACCTGACACGGTCCCGGCTCAGTTCATCGTTCAGCCGGATACGCCCGAGCAGGATATAGCGTTCAATGCGCTCATCCGTGAAAGGACCGCGCACGGTTCCATTGCGGCGTGCAAACCACTGGCTGCCATGATCCGGAAGTGACATGAGAGTATCGGCGGATTGGTCCGTGATGTTTCCACCTCAGTCCTTCAGCCATTCTTCCATGCGCGCCCGCAGGCGAATCAGCGCCTGGCCATGGATCTGACATACCCGTGATTCACTCACGCCCAGAATCTCGCCAATTTCACGCAGATTGAGTTCTTCATCGTAGTAGAGCGCCATGACCAGCCGCTCACGTTCCGGCAACCCCTTGATCGCCTTGGCCAACCCTTGCTTGAAATCATCGTTCTGCAGGTTGTCGAACGGCTGATTCGTCTGACGGTCAGGTGCCACGAATCCCTCCTCACCCAGGGTGCCGGGATCCTCGAAGCTGAAAATGCGGCAGCCGGTCGCATCCTGGAGGATCTTGTGATATTCGTCCAGGCCGATCCCCATCGCCTGCGCCACTTCAACATCGCGCGCATCGCGCCCCTTCTCGTTCTCAATCCGGCGTACCGCCTCGGCGACCTCACGCGCCTTGCGATGAACAGACCGGGGAGTCCAGTCGGTTCTCCGGATTTCGTCTAGCATGGCCCCGCGTATCCTGATGCCCGCGTAAGTCTCAAAACTGGCACCCTGTTCCGGATCAAAATTTCTGGATGCCTCGATCAGTCCGATCATGCCAGCTTGTATCAGATCATCCGCCTGTACACTCGGGGGTAGCCGACTGAGCAGATGGTAGGCAATACGCTTGACCAGCGGTTCGTGCAGGGTGACCAGATCGTTCGTACGTTGCAGTTTCACTTCAACGGTGACCGTATTACCTTTCATGACGTTACCTCCATCTCGACGTTGTTTTGGTGAAGCAAGCGTTCTATGAAAAATTCAAGGTGACCACGCGGGGAATTCTGGCGTGGCCAGCCACCCACCCGCCTGGCCAGATTTCTCAGCGCCATGGCGGAACGGCTGCGGGGAAAGGCATCGACGACAGCCTGGTGGTGTAACACAGCCCGGTGCAGTGCATCGTCATAGGGTACGAATCCGGTATAGGAAACGAGCACATCGTGCCTCTCGGCAAGCAGATCGAGTATCTTGGCGAATAACTCATCGCCTTCCCTGGCGGTCTGCACCATGCTTGCAAGGACATGGAAGCGGGCAACGCCGTATTCCGCGTGCAACAATTTGATGAGTGCGATGCCGTCTTTCAACGAGGCCGGTTCATTACCCACAATGACGATGACTTCGCTGGATGCGGCGCAGAAACTGGCGACGCATTCCGACATCCCGGTTGCCGTATCGATAATCAGGGTATCGATGTGGTGTTTCAGTTCGCTGAATGCGCGGACTATACCGGCACATTCCGCTGTTCCCAGCTCGGTCAGATGTTTGATGCCGGATGCTGCCGGCACGATCATGAGATCATCCGGCCCATGGATGACGATTTCCTCCAGTCGCAGCTCACCACGCAGTACGTTCAGCAGACTGGATCTGGCGTGCAAGCCCAGTAGAACATCCACATTCGCCATGCCAAGGTCGGCATCTAGCAGCATGACACGAGCGCCATCCTTGGCCATACCGAGAGCCAGATTAACGGCAATGTTGGTCTTGCCGATGCCGCCTTTCCCGCTCGTCACGGCGATCGTCCTTACCGGACCATGGCCGCTTGCTGTCTGCGGACAGCGCCGAGACCCGAGCTTGAAATCTGAAACCAACATAGAATTCCCCCTTAAGAACACACCCATTACAATCCCGTTGTTCTATCAAACAGCAACAAGCGTACCAACTTCAAAAACAGTCTCTGGCGGGCACGAATGACATACATAACCAACTGTATAGATTGAATTAATATAATTATCAGGATGTCGGTCAGAGGACAACGCATTGCGCCATATTTTTGGCTCCCTTGCAGGATTCACATCGAACGGCGCCATGAAAACCACTGCGTATGGCAAGATTTGCCCGGCGACGACCCGGGTCATGGACTCCAGAGGACATAGCAGGATCCCCCGGATGGCGGCGAATAGGGGAATGGAACTAGGGGGCGTGAGTAGAACTGCCGCACCGACAGTGGCCGGTGCGACCACCCACGTAAGCGATACGTCAGCCCCTTAAATCAGGGACGCGGATGACCTTGCCAGCCAGCTGGCGAAGTGCTTTTCGGGTAATGGATGACTGACATGGAAACCTTGGGCCGAATCACAGCCAAGGTTATTCAACATATCCCAGGCCATGCCGCTTTCAACACCCTCGGCAACAACCTTGTAGCCAAGGTTATGTCCCAGATCGATGATCGAGCGGACAATGGCGATATCCTGATTGTCGAATGCGACATCGATAATGAACGACTGATCAATCTTTAGTGTGTGGATAGGAAGCCGCTTCAGATAGGACAGGGATGAATAGCCGGTGCCGAAATCATCAATCGCGGTGCTTACACCGAAGTCGCTTAGCCTGGCCAACACATCCGCTGCCCGTTCCAGGTCGAGCATCAGGGTTGCTTCGGTGATCTCGATTTCCAGACAATCCCCGCTCACCTCCGCTTTCTCCAGGGACCATTTGATCTTCTCCACCAGACGTGGACTCTGGAACGACCGCGCAGAGACATTCACGGAAACCGGCACCATGGTTCCGTTGCAGCTCCATTGTTTGCATTGCTTCAGCGCCGTGATCAGGACCCAGTCGGTTATCGGCGATATCATCCCCAGCTGTTCGGCGACGGGGATAATGCGTTTGGGGTAAACGGTTCCCTCCAGAGGATGCTGCCAGCGCAGCAATGCCTCGGCTCCGGTAATCCTCGAAGTCCGCAGATCCACTTGCGGCTGATAGTGCAATACAAACTCATTGTTATCGAGCGCGCTCCTGATCTGGCCCGAGTAGCGCAGCTGCTCAACCGGACTGACATCACTGACCGGATCGAAAAACTGGAAGGGCAGACTGTTCCGCTTGGCGCGATACATTGCGCTTTCTGCATTGGTGAGCAGCGCTTGCTCGTTTGTGCCGTGATCGGGAAAACAGGCAGCACCCATGGTGATACTGACGCAGAGCTGCTTGTCCGAACATGAAAATGGCACGTCGAAACAGTCAAGCACCTGCGTAATGACCCGTTCCGAGGCGGTTCTGGCGTCATTAACGGACGAGAGCAATATACCGAACTGGTCACCACCGAGACGGGCGAGCGAATCCGACTCGCGCACGACGGATCTGAGACGCTCGGCGATTTCCTGCAGCAGGAGATCGCCAATATCGCGACCCAGCGTGTCGTTGTACATCTTGAAGTGGTTGATATCGAGGGATATCACGGCGATCTGAGAACCGGGCACCCGTCGTGACGACGCCAGCGCCATGCTCAGGTGATCGGCCCAGAGGGTCCGGTTGGGCAAATGCGTGAGGCTGTCTGTGGTGCTCAGCCGTTCGAGCTGCTTGCGTTCGCTGATGGCATGGTTGATATCCTCAAGCAGACAGTGGACCTGAACCGGGCGGCCACGGTGGTTCAGGGATGGGTAAAGCGACAATCGGTACCAGTGTTCGGGCGCGCCGGCCAACGAAATCCGAACCTCACGGGCAGATATATTGCCGTTGACTGCTTCCTGCCATGCCGTCAGCAGCAACTGCTGGTCTTCGGCATGCGTGCTCTTGAGAAACGGGAACGGCGCATCGAGCCCTTCCGGATAAAGGGCGTGCAATGGGTAATTGCCATAGGGAACCTGGTTGCTCTTGATATCTACACTCCAGAGCAGTTGCGGAATCTCAGACAGCAGGTTTTCTATACTTGCATGCTCCCGGCATACGTGGGCCATCTCACTCCGGGCCTCATTCAGTGCAGCGTTCCAGTAACCCTCGGATATCAGGCCGATATCACGCAACGACAACTTCATGAGGACGTTTTGCAGCCGCTCCCGAACCAATGCGGCGATATCCTGTTCTGCCATCAGGCCACGCAGGAATTCCATAAACATCAGATACGCGCCGGCGACCCAGACCGGTTTGATACCTCTTGCATACCGTTGTTCACCCGCGTGAATCAATGCCGCTTCGCGTTTCCCTTCCTCCTGGACAGAAAAAATATCGAGCATAAACACGAGTTCAGCGCGTATTGTCTCGCTGACATCCCCTCCCTCGCGCTCATCCGCATAGAGCACATCAGCGATGTCGGGGTTATCGAAGAGGTAGTTATAATGGACCTCGGCAAATCTTGCAGTGCCCGCCGCAATGATTTCCCGGTAACGGTTCAGAAAATCCAGTTCGTCATTTGAAATATGGAGGACGTATTTATATTCCCTCGCATCGAGGTCCGCCCTGGATTGCTGTTCGGCGTCAGCAGAACCCACCTTTCCGCCCCCCCGTCGACTGTATTTGTTTTTCTCTGCCATCCGGTTTGGTATTGATTTATTGTTGATGCCTTTTAACTGACACAATCATCCACAAGTACATGCGGCATTGAAGCACACATGCCCCGATGTTCTTTAGCAACCACGGGCAATCCCGCCGTGTCACGGCATGCAGCTAAAGATCTGTTAGAGTTTATAAGGATGCAATGGAATATAAGTCCCATTAATTATTATTCTAGATATCGTGGAACTTATCACATCTACGTAAGCGTATAAAGCCTGCATGTTTCACAGAGGCGTGGCAAGGAATCCATTGATAAGCGATCCCTTAAGCAGTATCAGATCGAAACGTCAGAGTTATGACGCAGGGGTGTTTCTCTGCAAGCCGTATTTACGCAATTTCTCTACCAGGGTGGTGCGACGCATGCCCAGCCGCTTTGCTGCATGCGCAACCACACCGCCGGTATCATGCAGTGCTTGTTTGATGTAATTAATTTCAAGGATACTGAGGTGTTCCTTGAGATTCAGACCGTCGCGAGGCAGTCGTGGATCGAGATCCTCCGAGGTGATCGGAGAGCCGACTAGCACATCCGCGATCAGTTCCATGTCGCTCCCCCCGTCAATCCTGAACTTTTCTGGCAGGTCACCGGCCTCCACGATTCCGTAGGGATGCAGTATGGTTAGGCGCTCGATCAGATTTGCAAGCTCACGGACATTTCCTGGCCAGGCATACTGACAGAGGGCATAAATGGCACCCGGTGACAACCTGACCGACCCACGCCTCTCATGTTCGATGCGTCGCACCAGCTCATTGACGAGCAGCGGGATATCCTCCAGCCGCTCGCGTAGTGGCGGCATTTCAATCGGGAAGACATTCAGGCGATAGTACAGGTCTTCGCGAAATCCGCCTTCCCTGATGGCCGACTCCAGGTCGCGGTGCGTTGCCGCGATTATCCGTACATTGGTCGTGAGACTTGCGTTGGACCCAACTCGTTCAAACGTTCTCTCCTGCAGCACCCTCAGAATCTTGACCTGCATGGCCAAACTCATATCGCCGATCTCGTCAAGAAACAGCGTACCGTCTTCGGCCATCTCAAAGCGGCCTTCGCGTGCGCTGATCGCACCGGTGAATGCGCCTTTTTCGTGACCGAAGAGTTCTGATTCGAGTAAATCGGCCGGGATGGCGCCGCAATTCACGGGCACAAACGGCTTGCCGCGTCGCGACGAATGATAATGAAGATTTCTGGCGACGACCTCCTTGCCTGTTCCTGACTCGCCGAGGATAAGCACATTCGCTTCGCTCTCAGCAACCTGTTCGACCATTTTTCTGACATGCTGAATTGCGCGGCTGCTTCCTACCAGGCTGCGGAAGAGATCAACCGGCCGATGAGTCGCTTCTGACTCCCGATGCGATTCGGCATACACTTCCGCCTGATGCATTGCGTTCGTCAACTGGGCGTAATTGGGTGGAATATCAAGCCGCCCGAGAATGCATGAGCCTGAATCAATCGCAATAGTCGGTTCCCTGCCTTTTTTACTCAACAGGTAGACGGGAATATTCTCATTGTATTTATGAATATTATTGAGCAGTTCGCCAAGGCTGTTTTCCGCCTCGCAGGAACCCACCATCACAGCCAGGATCTCGGAAACACCTTCGACGGACTGCTTCCAGTGCAAGCAGTCTTGTACAACAATCGGTGAATAATTGATGAATTTGAGAATTGCGCACAGTTCCGTCGCGTTCTCAGGGTCAGCCTCTATTATCAGGACCTTGGGATCATTTGGCATTTGTTTTACCTAAGGAAGTCGCTGGCCTGCTGATTATTCTAAGTATCCAAGTCATGTAGTGGTGTCTACGCTTGATCACCATCAATGCTATCGGTTGACACCATCAATAGTCAAAATACCGTCAGCTAATACAAGAATACAATATATTTTTTAACTATCAATTACATGCGAAAGGTTCGGCGATTGCGCTCACGGCTTAGCTTGGCACATGATGAGCATTATATCAGCCCGGACAAAAAATACCCCCTGCAAATGAATCATTTATTATCCTACCCGTCATCAACACACTTGGTAGCTTATTCTCAGGAATATCAGCCCAATAAACACCAAGCCATATCGGTGTATTTTCATGCGACCTGTGCTCCACTCCGCGAGTCCGCCCTGCACACTGACCTCCCGATACACTGAAATTCTTCTCCTGAACTGACGCCTGTGATGTATACGTGAAGTCACAAGCCCCGAGTCGGTCACCCGGCAAGACAAGAGATCAACCCCGTTTTTCAAGCCCCCGAGTCCATGATTAAATAAGATAAAACACGCCATAGTGTGAACTATCACTTCAACTACACAACCAAAATTCTGAAAAAATCACTGCGTTGCTGTACTTGCACTTTGTGCGTATCGCCACAAAAATTCATTAAACTCAGAGGGTCAACAGGCGATAACCTTCATGTGTCAGGGACGATCAAATAATAACTGAAACCAAACATGAGATTCTGAAAATCGCCTGGACACAATATGCTCAATAAGTTGCCCAAGTCCCCGGATATCGATGATCACCGCATCAACATCATACGTACACAACTAGATGAAGATGCCTATATTGTGAATAGTCGTCAGATAGCGGATAAAATCATTGATATAGAACTTGCGCTTTCCAAACCGAAGAACCGTCCATTCACTGATCAATCGACCTGATCCGTTTCTCCGGGCAGGGCGCCTTATAGTTCCGACAGGCCAATTACTCCCCGGGGTTGACATTCGTATGGCAGTGATGTCGGTTTCGATGCTAGAATTTCGCCGTCGAATGATTTCCTAGCCGGTTTTTTTCGAATCAACGGGGCGGTAGCTCAGCTGGGAGAGCGTCGCGTTCGCAATGCGAAGGTCGGGAGTTCGATCCTCCTCCGCTCCACCAACAACTGATGGCCAGACTCCGTCTGGCCTTTTGATTTATAGGGATTCACAGTCCCGGTAGCTCAGTCGGATAGAGCAAGCGCCTCCTAAGCGCTAGGTCGGAGGTTCGATTCCTCTCCGGGACGCCATTATTTTGCCAAGCCTGCACCGCGCACAGACCCTTGGCTTCGTACATGGATGCGGGGCGGATTGTAGCGTCACTCCACTTCAACCGACGCCTACACTATCGGCAGCTTTCGTCTTGATGAATAGATTTATCTCGGCATACTCGAAAACCACCCGCCAATCAATGGTTACTGGATAACAATGCTGTCGCGCGGCACGTAGACCGGGCTAATCATCCTTGCGGATGAACGGGAACTCTGGGCAACGGGCTGCCAGTGCAGCACAATACTCCACTGGCAATGGTCAATGAGTGCTTCAGTTGATATCGTCCTCGCTTGACCGGTCATTCTTCTAATCTGTTCGCGATTTCCATCATGATGAACCGTTCACATCGACTTAAACTTACTCTTTTCTTCTGTGTATTGATCACAGGCATCTCCGGTTGCGGGCTTCTCGGTGATTCTCGTGAGCAGATCGCTGATATCACAGCATCTCCGCATCCGGTCAAGGTCTTCTTCGCAACCGACCGCGCACCAGATGCCGACAGCAGCGCCTATTATGGCGTCAAACGGAGCGATATGAGCTACGGTATCACCGATGTTGGCATACCCCCGGGCCATGTCATGGGCCGCCAGGAAGAGCCGTCCCTGTTCAAGTTCGAATCCTCTGCTGATGAAAGCAAACACATCAAGGTGCGTGATGTCATCACCCTGACGCGGGATGACTTTCTCCAGCGCCTGGCCGAGGCGGTAGTCGAATCGCCCGGTGGCAAAATCATGATATTTGTCCACGGCTACAACGTCGAGTTTCTCGAGGCAAGTCGAGTCGTGGCGCAGTTTGCCAACGACCTGAAATTTGCAGGTCCGGTCCTGCTGTTCAGTTGGCCATCGCAAGGCAGCCTTACTGGCTACACCGTGGACGAGACCAACGCGGAATGGGCGCAGGCCGATTTTGTCCAGCTGCTTACGACGCTGCTCGAAACCATCCAGGCACAAAACATTTACCTGGTCGGTCACAGCATGGGCAACCGAATCATTGGACGGGCCATGACAGCACTTGCAAGCGACCGTCCGGATGGCGATCTCATTGTGTTCCGGGAGATCGTCATGATCGCACCGGACATCGATGCCGATGTCTTCCGCCTGGATATGGCGCCGCACCTCGCCCGTACCGGGATTCATGTAACGGTTTATGCTTCGTCGAACGATCGTGCCCTGATGGCTTCCAAGGCCTTTCACGGGTATCCGCGTGCGGGTGAAACCGGGGAGGGGCTGGTGGTGGTGAGCGGGGTCGAAACGGTGGACGCCAGCAATGTCTCCGGTGGTCTGCTGGGACATTCCTATTTTGCCGAGGACCGGCGCATCATGGAAGATATCTTTGCGCTGCTTCAGACCGGACAGCGCGCCGACAATCGTTTCGGTCTCAAGGCCCTGGAATCCAATGGCGTGCGCTATTGGACCTTCCGGAAATAACTCGGGTCACTGTGGAGGAGTCATCCATTGAACACACCCGCGTGCCGTAAGAAAACCGCGTAAGCATGAAATGGGATTGTATGCATCATATGATTATTGAGCGGTGAGCTTGCGCGCTAACCCATTATGAGAGTTCCCCCGGCTATGACGGGGAGGCAGTAGAAGTTTGACATTTACGGGAGTCCATCGGTGAAACTCCAAAGCGTGAGCCGCCAAGCACACGACCAAGGAGAATCACGATGGACGAGTTTGATAGCCTAAGTCACTCGAAATAGGAGTGCAAATATCACGTAGTGTTTATAGCGAAGTGCCGCAGGAGGACGTTATACGAGCAGTTGAGGCGGCACTTGGGGGAAGTCTTTCGTCGGCTGGCCGAGCAGAAGGAAAGCCGGATCGAGGAAGGGCACCTGATGTGCGATCACGTGCCCACATGATGATTTTGATCCCACCGAAGTATGCGGTATCGCAAGTAGTTGGGTACATCAAGGGCAAGAGCGCGATTCATCTAGCCCGGGTGTATGGATAGCGCAAGCGAAGTTTTGTTGGGCAGAGCTTCTGGGCGAGAGGATTGGAGTGCGGGCGGTAAACTGGATAGCGTGAGCCGATCACAGTTGCAGCGCGAACCGGCTGGCGAGCGAGGGATCGGTTTTAATTCCCTCCTCAAGTTCACTCGGGGTGAAGTAGTCAATGCCCGAATGCACGCGTTTCTCGTTGTACACCTCCTCGATAAAGGTTGGCAAGTTTTCCAGCACGTCGAGGTACGTTTCGTAGTTGGCGAGATACACCTCCTCTTGTTTCAGTGTCTTCATGAAGCTCTCGACGAAGGCGTTGTGGTAGGGGTTGCCCTTGGCCGAGTTGGAGATCTGCAGGCCGT
>JAHKKL010000419.1 GCA_020027635.1 Gammaproteobacteria bacterium | reverse complement strand
CACCGGCTTCCATGCCGCGGAGGGGGATCCCAGCAACCTGAAACTGTGTCAGCGCGGCGAATGGCAGGACCGTATGCTTGTCGAGACCGTGCTCTCGATGCTGACGCTCGTCAGCCATTGCAAGAAGGCGATGCATCGGGGCTGGGCGTATTGCGAAGCTCGTCTGGCGTTCACTATGGCGGCCTTCAATGGGCTGGTCCAGTGGCATGGCCTACAGCCCAACGCGTCCGGCTTCGTGCCCCTCTCGATGGCTGAGTTGAGTTTGCAAGAGACGAACACCATTGGTTCTATACGTACGCGCGAGCCGGGATGTGGCTTACACCCCAAGTTGAGCGAGGAGCTCCTGGTCGATCTTGCTCTTGATCGTGCGCCGATCGAGCTGGAGACGGCGCGCCGTCTCCTCGTAACTTCCTGTCTGCGCGTACACCAGAGTGCAGTACCGCCGCAAGAGCTCATCGGCAGTCAGCAGGCCGCCGGCAAAGGCGGCGAAGCACTCCTCGTGGGGCGAGCGCGGGCGCGTCTGTAGCGGCCGGTACTCCTGGCGCACGAGGACGTTGCGCACGCATTGTTCTAGCTCACGGATATTGCCAGGCCAGCGGTAGTCCCGCCCCAGATGCTGCACGATCCACGTCTCGACCTCTGCGGCCAACGCTTCGGCTTCGTCACCGACCACACGCTGCGCCATGAACAGCAGCAGCTCTAGCAGCACCCCTGGTGACTCCCGCAGTTGCTCGTGCAGGGACGGCGTCACGATGAGATCCGAGCACAGCCGATAGTAGAAATCCTCCCGAAAGTGCCCCGCCTGCATCGCCGCAGAGAGATCGCGGTTGGTCGCGGCGATGAGCTTGCCGTGGAACTGGCGGTCTGTGGTGTCGCCCAACGGCTGAAACGTGCGCGTCTGCAGCACCCGCAACAATTTGACTTGGATTGACGCGTCAAGGTCGCCGATCTCGTCCAAGAAGACCGTCCCCCGTGGTGGACAGACCTCCAGCCAGCCGCGTCGATCTTGCAGCGCGCCGGTAAACGCGCCGCGCCGGTGGCCAAACAGCTCTGACTCGATAAGGGTCGAAGGCAAGGCGGAGAGGTTGATGGCATAAAACGCGCTGGCGAAATCGTCCGCAAACGTGAACGTCTTGGGGTCGAAGGACACGTAGCGCGACAGACCAATGGCCCTGGCGACTAGCTCTTTGCCAGTCCCCGACGGCCCGCTGATGAGGGTGGTAAAATCGCCCATCCGCTCGTAGAGGATACGGCGGTAGCGCCGCATATCGTGCGTGAAGATCGACTGCCATACTGCAGCGCGCAGCCGTGCCGCTGCCATCGAACTCCCCACAATCGACTGGAAGATGTTGTGGAAGGCACGGCGCAACTGAAAGAAGCAGGCAAAGAGATGTGTGGCGTCGGGTGGCACGGGCAGCGTGATGCTGGGAAGAGTGAAGAAGTCTTCCCAGTCGCGCAGAAACTCTGGATAGAACCCACAGCGCCCCGGCGCCCGCTTCTGTCCCACAGCCCGGATGATGACCTCGTAAAAATGATCCTGGTAGCGGTGAAACAGGAGAAAGAGCACCGCGCCCTCGTACAGGAGCAGGTCTTGCGCCGTGGCGACTGTCCCACTGGCAAGACGCTGCCGCAACTGCCGCGCCAGTGCCTCGACACGCACCGCGATTTTCGCGGTGTTCGCACGCGGTGTGTCGGGGTCGTCCACTCGCATACTCCAGACCGGTTCACCCTCGACGAACTCTGAGCCCAGGATGGCCTGTTCATACGCGACGCGCTCGGGGAGGAAGGGGTTACAATAACCCAGGTTCGACACGGCCTGCAAAAAGACACGCTCATCAGCAGTCAAGAAGGCCATAGTACTGCGTACCGCACATACCGCGCCAGTTTGGCGAGGGGGAAACTGTTGTTTTAACGTGTGATACCGCTGTAAAAACTGGATACAGATTGCCGCCGAGCTGTAATAGCCTTTTCCTCCTTGGGAAACGGACATTGAATGTACAGCCCTGGGCAGAAAATGTCTACCCGCTACGAGTATGGGGCCGGGCCGCGTCAGCTCTCATTCCTTAACTCATTGATTTTACATATAGCATAGAATTATCTGTGCTTTGGCATGACATCTGCAGTTGAGTCCTCCGCAGAGACCACTGCAAACCCGGTGACTGACACAGACAAGGAGGACATACACCCATGTCATTACGAGCTGACATCGAAACATACTTCACCAGGCACGTCTTCGCCCTGACGGCGTGCGCCGCTTTTCAGGCTCTCGAGTCTGGACAGGCAGCGCCGCAGGACTACACTTGCTTCATCGCGCATGTGGTGCGCACGCACCTGAAGTCGCCGCAGCTCCTGGCCTTTCTTTTCGCGCTGGCGCCGCCGGACGTTACCGAGAACCTCCAGCACAACATGCTGGAAGAACTCGGCATCGCGGAGGATGCAGGCATCGCCCACCCTGCCTTGCTCAAGCAGCTTGCCGTCGGCGCAGGGCTGGCGCCGCAGTTGC
>JAHKKL010000418.1 GCA_020027635.1 Gammaproteobacteria bacterium | reverse complement strand
AGTTGCTGGAGGGTCTGGCGTTCTTCCTCGGTCAAACGCACGATGTACTTGGCTTCATGGCTCATTGCTCGCTCCTGGGTTGGGGTTCCAATGCAGGGCGATGTATCGCAGAATGCATATGGCCTGTCAAAACAAAGTGGATGCTCCACTAGAGGCGTGGGCCACGGCCATTCCCGACCGGGAGAAGTTTTCGCCCCTGGCGGCCTGCTGGTATAGCGAGCTCGGGGGGTTGAACAAGTTCGTCCACACCTGGGTCTACAAGGATCTCAACGAGCGTGCCCGCGTGCGCGAGGAAGCCCGCACGAGCGGCGGCGCGTGGCCGCCCCAGGCCGGCGTGCGGCCGATTCGGCAGGACAACAAGCGGCTCGTGCCGGCGGCCTTCTCGCCGGTGCGGTAGTCGCCCGACGTGACGAGCGCACCGTGTTCCTCCTGGGCGAGCCTGGCCTGTGGGTCAGACGTCCCGCCCAGGCGTTCTCCCGTCGGTGGTGTTCCCGCTCTGGACGTGAGCAGATATCTGCCTTGGATTGACCGCCACCTGGAGCTCCTCACATCCATCTCTGGCACACCACCTCCTGCGCATTAGGTGCGCGCACGCTCTTGAGGCAGTGTGACCGGAATCTTGTACAGGTTGACCGCGTTGTCGAAGACCAGTTGATGGAGCGCCTCTTTCCCGAGAGCCGCCTCTGCCGGAGCATGTCCCATCGCCTTGGAGTGTGGCCACGGGCTGTCGAGCCCGGGGAAGTCGCTGGCCCAAAGGAAATTCGTGAGGCCGATTTCGGGCACGCGCCGAAAGCCGCCCTCTTCCTCCACCTCGAAGGTGAAGAAGAGCTGCCGTTTGACGAACGCGGTGGGCTTCTCGGACAGCTCGATGTCGGGCTTGAATACACGGCTGTCCGGTCCGCCGAAATCGTATTCGCGGTCGAAGCGCCAGAACAGGAACGGCACCCAGCCGACGCCGGCCTCTTCCAGCACAAAGCGCACTCCCGGATGGCGGTCGCAGATGCCCGAGAAGACGACGGCGCTCATCAGTTCGCCCATCGCACCCATCGGGAAGTTGGCGACCCGCATCAGCGCCTGGTTGCGCGGTGCCGCAGTGGTGACGCCGACCCCCATCTGGCGCGACCCGCCGCTCGGGTTGGCGTGTAAGTTGACCGGTAGCCCTGTTGCGGCGGCGGCCGCCCAGACCGGCTCCCACATCTGGTGCAAGACCGGCTCGGGAGCGTTCACCCAGTCGAAGATGACGCCGGTCGGAAGGCCGAAATTCGCGACCCGCAGGAGCTCGGCCGCAGCCTCCTCGGGCGTCTGGCAGGGCAGCGGCAGCAGCATGATAAACCGGCCGTCCGACTCCGCGTAGAGCTCGCGCGCCCAATCATTGACCGCGCGGACGCAGGCGATGCGCAGCTCCGGGTCCCGGATCGCCGCTATGTGCTCGTACGGGCCGTTGACGAGCTCGGCGTCGACGCCGTCGCGGTCCATGTCTTCGCACCGGTATTTGGCATTGGCGGCGCGGAAGACGCCGGGTTCCGGCTCCTCCGGAAGGCCGGCGCGCGTATAGCAATTGACCGGCCCCCGGCCGACCCCGGCCCACCCGACCCCGCTCCAGACGCGTCCCTCGACAACCCATTGGCGAGTGCCGTCCGGACCCTCGACGACCCGCGGCCCGTTCTCGAGGAGCTTTCTCGGCAGACGTTTTGTCCACAAATCGAACGGCAGGTGCATCAGCCGGCAGTGCCCATCGGCGGAAATGACCCCAAATTGCTTCTCCATGGCGCGCTCCTTCCTCTCACAGCTCAGCGTTTGCTGCGACCTTGATCTTCGAGATATTCCTTCAACGCGACGGCGTTGTTGCGCCCCCGCCTTGCCACCCGTCCCGCGGCTGTCACCCTAGGGCACCCCTGCGGCGCGATCCTACCCCCTCCTGCGCCGCCTGTCCAGCCCCAGTCGCGCGGCGCGCGCTCCGCCTGGCTGCAGGCCGCGCCGGCGGGCGGGGGCGGCACGCAGGGTGGGCACGCCAGCGCCCAGGGTGCAGCGGGGCCGGCGGCGGGGCATGCTGGGGCGGGCGGGGCGGGCGGGGTGGCGCAAAAAGTGCTTTAAACTTCCTATCCGCTGCTTTAAACTTCCTATCCGCGACGCCATGGCCGTTGTCGACCCCGAACTGCGCGTGCACGGGATCGCCGGGCTGCGCGTTGCCGACGCCGCGATCATGCCGACCGTGGTTTCCGGCAACACCAACGCCGCGACGATCATGATCGGGGAGAGGGTTGCCGATCTGGTTCGCGAGCAACTGCGGCTCGCGGCATGACTTTTCCCGCAGGGAGCGCTGTGCAAAACTGTTGCAAGCCATCGTCAGCCAGCAGGGAGCGAAGCCCGATGACCGAGAAAACTGCAAAATCCGTCAATAACTTGGGCTATCACGCCCACATCTACTACGATCCGACAAGCACACGCGCCGTTGCCGAAGGGGTGTGCGCGGCGCTCGGGGAGAATTTCCAGGTCGAGATCGA
>JAHKKL010000417.1 GCA_020027635.1 Gammaproteobacteria bacterium | reverse complement strand
GTTCCGGCACAAGGACCTGGCCGACCTGCAGGATCCCACCCAGGAGGAAGCGCGCGAGCATGCCGCCAGGGCGCACGGTCTGAATTACATCGCACTGGATGGCAACATCGCCTGCATGGTCAACGGCGCCGGGCTGGCCATGGCCACCATGGATCTGATCAAGCTCCACGGGGGCGAACCGGCCAACTTTCTCGATGTAGGCGGTGGCGCGACGGCCGAACGAGTGGCGGAGGCCTTCAAGCTGATTCTGGCCGATAGCGGGGTGCGCGCAATCCTGGTCAATATTTTCGGCGGGATCGTACGTTGCGACCTTATCGCCGAAGGTATTCTGCAGGCGATCAAGGAGGTCGCGGTGACCGTCCCCGTGGTGGTGCGCCTGGAAGGCACCAATGCCGCCGAAGGGCTTGCGCTGATTTCCCACTCCGGCCTTGCCGTTCAGACCGCCGATGATCTGACTGACGCGGCCCTGAAAGCGGTGGCCGCAGCTCAGCCCCGATGAGGCGGATGGACTGACCGATGAGCATCCTGGTTGACGAACATACCCGGGTGATCTGCCAGGGCTTTACCGGGGCGCAGGGGACCTTCCACTCCACACAGGCACTCGCCTACGGTACCCGCCTGGTCGGCGGGGTGACGCCCGGCAAGGGTGGTCAAATGCACCTGGGACTGCCGGTTTTCGATACCGTGCGCAATGCCGTGACCGCGACCGGAGCGGACGCCAGCATGATCTACGTGCCGGCGGCCTATGCGGCGGATGCGATCCTGGAAGCCGCGGCGGCCAGCATCAGGCTGATTGTCTGCATCACCGAGGGCATTCCGGTGCTCGACATGCTGCGCGTCAAGGCCGTGCTGTCGGGCTCTGCATCCCGGCTGATCGGTCCGAATTGTCCGGGCATCATCTCGCCGGGCGCCTGCAAGATCGGCATCATGCCCGGGAACATTCACCAGCCGGGCGATATCGGCATCGTTTCGCGCTCCGGAACGCTGACCTACGAGGCCGTGTTCCAGACCACCCGCAACGGTCTCGGGCAAAGCACCTGCATCGGCATCGGGGGTGACCCGATCCACGGGCTGGGGTTTGTGGACTGCCTTGAGCTGTTCGAGGCCGATCCCCGGACCCGCGGCATTGTGCTGATCGGCGAGATCGGCGGAGCCGACGAGGAGCGCGCCGCTGATTATATAAAGGCACATGTCAGCAAACCGGTGGCCGCCTATGTCGCCGGTGTGACGGCTCCTGCCGGGAAGCGCATGGGGCATGCCGGGGCCATAATCAGTGGCGGCAGCGGAACCGCCGAGGCGAAGATCGCCGCTCTGCAGGCCGCGGGCGTCACCGTGGTGCGTTCGCCAGCCGAAATCGGGATGGGCATGGATGCCGCCCTGAAGCGCTGATATGACTTCCACCGCCAAGTGAGAGTGCTGAATCCCGGACTTGCCCCGGGCCGAGCACACCGGGCGCCTGCTGACCGGTATGCGAGCATCCGTCGATGACACGTCCAAAACTCCTGGTTCTGGCTTCCACTTACCCGCGCTGGGCCGGCGATTACGAGCCCGGTTTCGTCCACGAGCTTGCACGCCGTCTGCTGGATCACTTCGAAGTGGTGGTGCTCACCTCGCGGGCGCCGGGCGCAAGTGAGCATGAATGGCTCGATGGCGTGGAAGTGTTTCGTTACCGATACGCACCGCGCCGATGGGAGACGCTGGTATACGCCGGCGGCATCGCCATGCATCTCAGGCATTCGCCGTGGAAGTGGCTGCTGGTGCCGGGGTTTGTCATGGGTCAAATCGCGGCCGCCGCGCGCATCGCACGGATGCGTCGTATCGCCCTGGTGCACGCCCACTGGCTTCTGCCGCAAGGCGCAGTTGCCTGGCTGTTGTGGCGGCTACACCGTGTGCCACGCTATGTGATCACTTCGCACGGCGGCGACTTGTACGGATTTCGCGGCCGCCTGGCGCAATCCCTAAAGCGCCGCCTCGCACAAGACGCGGCCGCGATGACGGTTGTAAGCACGGTGATGCGCAATGAGGCGAAGCAGATCGATCTGCGCCCGCCGCGTCTCGAGGTGATCCCGATGGGTGCCGACCTGCAGGTCCGGTTTGTGCCGGATACAGATATGCCGCGCTCGCGCCACGAGCTGCTGTTCGTCGGGCGGCTGGTCGAGAAGAAGGGATTGCGTCACTTGCTGGATGCTTTTCCGCTGGTTCTGCGCGGCCACCCGGAGACGCGGCTCACTATCGCCGGATTCGGTCCCTTGCGGGGCGAGCTGGAAGCGCAGGCCGCGCGACTCGGGATCGACGGGTGCGTGTGTTTTTCCGGCGCGGTGTCACAGGCGGAATTGCCGTCGCTTTACCGGCGTGCGGCGCTGGTGGTGGCGCCCTTCGTGCGCGCTGCCTCGGGCGACCAGGAGGGTCTGCCGGTGGTGCTGATGGAGGCGATCGGCTGCGGCTGCCCGATCGTGGCAAGCGACATTCCCGGCGTGCGCGACCTGGTTGGCGAGAACGCAGAGGATAC
>JAHKKL010000416.1 GCA_020027635.1 Gammaproteobacteria bacterium | reverse complement strand
CGCATCCAGCGCGTTGCGGATCCGGTCTGCCTCGGCCCAGTTCCTGTCTTCCCTGGCACGGATACGATTGGCAATCAGTGCTTCGATTTCGTTTTCAGTCAGCGCCGCATCACCAGCACTCGAGCCGGCCCCGGTCGCTGCCCTCAGGAAAGCCTCGGGCTCGTCCTGAAGCAATCCCAGGATACCCCCCAGGTCACGCAGAGATCCGGCCAAGCCCGCCGCCCTCTGGCTGTCAGTTTCCCTGTTTCGGTTGATTTCCTTTGCGATTTCGAAAAGTGCCGCAATGGCTTCCGGGGTATTGAAGTCATCATTCATGGCACGGTAAAAATCGTCACTGCATCCTTGCCGGGGCATCGTTCCCCTGCCGGGTGCAAGGCCGCGCAGTGCCGTGTACAGGCGGGTCAGCGCCGCCCTCGCGTGATCCAGGTTCTCCTGCGAATAATTGAGCGGGCTGCGATAGTGACTGGTGAGGATGAAGAATCGTACTTCCTCGGGCCGGTAGCTTTGCAGGATCTCCCGCACGGTAAAGAAATTACCCAGCGACTTGGACATCTTCTCCTCGTCCACATTGACAAAGCCATTGTGCATCCAGTAGTTGACGAACGGTTCTCCGTACGCCGCTTCCGATTGCGCGATCTCGTTTTCATGGTGCGGAAACTTGAGATCCATGCCGCCGCCGTGGATATCGAAATGCGCACCGAGGCAGCGGGTTGACATGGCGGAACACTCGATATGCCATCCCGGTCGCCCCTTTCCCCAGGGCGAACTCCAGCTGGGTTCTCCCGGCTTGGCTGCTTTCCAGAGGACGAAATCAAGCGGATCCTGTTTTGCTTCGTCGACGGCCACCCGTTCGCCGGCACGCAAATCTTCCAGCTTCTTGCCCGACAGGCGACCGTAATTCGCGAAACGGCTGACATCGTAATAGATATCGCCGTTATCGCCTGCATAGGCATAGCCCTTCTCCAGCAGGGTCCGGATCATGCCGATGATTTCATCCATCGAGGTGGTGGCACGCGGTTCCAGATCGGGCTCCAGCACACCCAGCGCGGCGGCGTCTTCATGCATGATGGAGATAAAGCGCGAGGTGAGCTCCTGTATCGGTTCACCGTTCTCATTGGCGCGCCGGATGATCTTGTCGTCGATATCGGTAATGTTACGCACGTAGGTTACATCGTAACCGCGATGCCGCAGATAGCGGGTTACGACATCGAATACGACCATGACACGTGCATGTCCCAGGTGGCAGTAGTCATAAACCGTCATACCGCAGACGTACATGCGAACCTTGCCCACCTCCAGGGGAACGAAGGTTTCCTTGTCGCCTGTCAGGCTGTTGAAAATCTTGATCGAGTTCATCGTAACGAACGGTATGAATCCGTGAATCCAAAAGCGCGGCCATGGTAGCGGAAAGTGCGGCGGGAATCACTCTCGCGGGCTTGTAACTGCGGCCAAAGCCGATATGATTGCCCGACTGCTGACTGGTAACCAGGAGTGTCAAATGAAACGCATAGCTGGATTGTTCCTGTCCGTCGTGCTCGGTTTTCTGCCGGCTGCTGGATTTTCATCTGAAAATGAGACAAAAGGAGTAGGCATTGTGACCGTACGCATGGAGACAAACAAAGGCGTGATCACGCTGGAACTGGATGGGGAAAATGCACCGGAAACGGTGGCGAATTTCGTTGATTATGCCAAAGCCGGTTTTTACGATGGCACGATTTTCCATCGCGTCATACCCGGTTTCATGATTCAGGGCGGCGGCTTTACCACCGACATGAAGCAGAAGGCAGCCCGGGCGCCGATCAAGAACGAAGCCGGCAACGGCCTGAAGAACACCACCGGCACGATCGCCATGGCCCGCACCAGCGATCCGCATTCGGCGACCGCCCAGTTCTTCATCAACGTCAAGGATAACGGCTTCCTCGATCATACGGCCCCGACGCCGCAGGGATGGGGCTATTGCGTGTTCGGCAAGGTGACAGACGGCATGGATGTGGTGCGCGCCATCGAACACGTCCAGACCGGCAATCGTTCCGGTTTCCAGGATGTGCCGCTTACCGAGGTCGTCATCAACAAAGTGACGGTCGTGGAGCATTGACACGAAGAGGCGACAGGATGCCGAGCACCCTGTTCGTCTCCGACCTGCATCTCGATGCCTCACGGCCGCGGATCACGCGGCTTTTTCTCGATGTTCTCGACACGCGCGGCAGGGACGCCGACGCCGTCTACATACTCGGCGACCTGTTCGAAATCTGGCCCGGAGATGATGACGACAGTGCACTGGGCCATGCGGTCACGGACGGGCTGCGAGCCTGCGTCGCCTCCGGGACGCCGGTGCATCTCATGCACGGCAACCGGGACTTCCTGATCGGAACGCAGTTCGCCGCCCGGGCCGCTTGCCGGCTGCTCGACGACCCGGCACGGATCGACCTCTACGGGTCGCCGGTATTGCTGATGCATGGCGATATGCTGTGCACCGATGACGTGGACTACCAGGCATTCCGCGCCGAGGT
>JAHKKL010000415.1 GCA_020027635.1 Gammaproteobacteria bacterium | reverse complement strand
CGATAGCCGCCCAAACCACGAATCCGCTAACCCAACTTCCGCAGTTTTCCGGGCCTGATACCATGTTTTCTATAACTTAAGTTTTTTGTAATTGTTTACCGCGTCATTCGTCCTGAGAGACGGCAGGGGCAGGTGGATCGACGGCGCATAAAAGTTGCTGAGCGCGACGGTGCAAGGGAAAAATGAAGATGCGCTTAGGAAGCTTGGATCGATGATGATGCCGATCCATCCGGCCTCGACCTGAAGTTTCTCCAAGACAGATCCAATTCGCGGCGCGATAGCAGGTTCCGGTGAAGCGCGCCACATCCACCAAAGTTTCCAGTAGTAAGGGCGTGTATCCGTAGTGCTGATGCCAATCCTGGGGCAGCTGTCTGGCGGAGCGCGACAGAATCGACGATGCCAATCCCTTCACGCGAACCCAAGGCAGGATGAGAAAGCGCCCGTTGTTGACGATGTATTGCAGATTGCGTGCGCGTTGATCGGCATTCCAACCGATCCAGCGATCTCGATGCGCCATTTTCCATGCGGGACTGGTCCAGAGAAGACATGCCAGGATTTCGCCGAATCCGGATTCGACAACGTAACGCAAGTGAGCGCCGACGGGAGTACGATAGCCGAGATAGTGATAGCGTTGAATGAACTGACGGAACAAGGAACCGTTAGACGCATCCACCAATCTGAACCGCAGCGGTTCAAGCTTGGTGATATGAGTCTGAATGGGACTGCGAGCATCGCTGAGAACATCCGTGGGAACCGAACGGGGACCGCGCCGGCCCGAATGATGGAGTGCCGGTAAGGCTAAGAACCCTTCGTCGCGCAGCCGTTCCAGCAAGAGGCGGCACTCGTGGTTTTTCAAGCGGCCGTTGGGCCGCTTCCAGTCGAGCCATTCGCAGATGGTGCGAGAGATTTCCGTGATACCCAGTCCGGCGTAATCGGTCGCCGCCTGACGCATGAGGGCCAACTGCTGGGACGAGAAGCGGCGCCCGGCAAAGGTGATGGCCGTGAGATTGTTCATGAGACTTTCGGGAAAAGGACGTTACGAGCTGTTGGGGACCAGATCCAATACGATCGGACTCGGCGACCGGAACAGTTGCGTGATCCGATCGAAGGAGTCTTTGCCTTGTTGACGGCACGTGGTGAGGACGCTGATTAGAATCTGTTGCGTCTTGGCTCCATTTTCGGTGCGATTGCCGCCCCAGGTTTTTCGCGCCACGACGGCGGGACGCAACGCCCGTTCGGCGGCATTATTGGTCGCTTCGATGCCAGGACAGTGAAGAAACGTGAATAACCACGGTTGTTCATGACGCAGGTGTTTAGCCAGCCGCCGATTGGCGGGATCGCGAAACGTCTTGGACAACAACCGGTCCATGTGCGCGACGAGCCGGCCTGTCGCCACATGCAAGCCGTGCGTCGAGATCTCGTGCTGCACATAACGGTCGCGCAGCGCCAAGCCGTCTAGCAACAACTGCCTCACCGCCTGTGGAAAGCGCGCAGCCACTGCCGATGCGGTTGCGACCATGTCTTTACAGCGCCGGATCAGATGGCTCAAGCAGGTCTGATGAAACGCGTGCGGAAAACGATAGTAGGGCTGCCAGCCATCGTGGTTGAGGAATCCGGCATACTCCTTACCCAGTATCGAGGCCGCTTGAGCAAATCCACGCCCAGGCAGAATCGCATACAAGGTGACATCGGCGCTGACACAAACCCAAAGCCATTCCAGGTGCGCGGCCACTCGCCAGCCGGTCTCATCCAGCTGATTGATGAAACTGTGGCGGACGGCTCTCTGAAGCTCTTCATAAGTCGGTTCCGCTTTCTGTCCCAGCCGCGCTATCGCCCGGCATAGAGCGCTTCGGCTGACTCGCAAACCGTAACCCCATTCCAACACCTGACCCGCACGCTCGTGAGAGATCCCCATCTGTTTGGTTAAATGAGTGGCCAGCGTCAATGCCTGTGGTCCCACTTGCACGTGTGCCGCTCCCAGCGCATCGGAAGTCTGCAAGGGGTGCCGACCCTGAACGTGTCCACCGCATCCGCTGCAGTGACCCGTCTCCACATCGAACCGCCTCACGATAGTCCGTCGGACGATGTCTTCCTGATACTGGGGCTGCGTGTCCTCGTGAATCACCCGCCCGCCACAATCCGGACACTTCTTCGGCAGCGGCACCGGAATCTCTTCATCCACGTGATCGGGAACTGCTCGGAATGCCCGCGGCCCGTAATCGATACCTCTCTTGCGTCCCGGCCGCTTTGGATCGGACTTCGGTTTCCCCTTTGAAAATGGCGCAGCTTGCCGCTTCAATGAACGCAGCGCCTCTTCCAGCGCTTTGCGCAATTGTTCGATTTCCGCATGCGCCTTCTTCAATTGTTCCCGCAAACTTTGAACTTCTTTGGTGAGCTCTTCGACGTTTGGGCTCTGGCCGGATTCTCGATCTGGACTCATCGAACACTACAGTAATCAAAGCCGTGGGATTTGTCCAGCCCTTCTTCTTGAACCTGCGGTCTTATCGATCAAGCAACACGG
>JAHKKL010000414.1 GCA_020027635.1 Gammaproteobacteria bacterium | reverse complement strand
TCGATGCCGGTGATCGAGGTCGAGGACCGGATGGCGGTGGAGGCGAATCACGTCTACATCATACCGCCGAACAAGTCGCTGACCCTCGGTGGCAGTAGGCTGCACCTGAGCGAACCCGTGTTGCAACGGGGCATGCGGATGCCCATCGATCACTTCTTCCGCTCGCTCGCGGAAACCCGGCATGAAAAGGCCATCGGCATCATCCTCTCGGGCACCGGCTCCGACGGCACGCTGGGGGTGAAGGCGATCAAGGGTGCGGGCGGGATCGCGCTGGCCCAATCGCCGGAGGAGTCGCAGCATGACGGCATGCCGCGCAGCGCGGTGGCTACCGGTCTGGTGGATTATGTCGGACCGATCGCGTCCATGCCCGACGTGCTTATCCGCTACATTGGACATACTTTCGTGAAACTGGCCGGCGAGCCGGCCGACCTGGCCGGGGAAGAACCGGACACGCTGAGCTCCATCCTGGCGGTCCTGCATACCCGCACCCGCTATGACTTCCATGCCTACAAGAAGGGCACGCTCCTGCGCCGCATCGCGCGCCGGATGGGCCTAAACCGTGTTGAAGCACTCGGGGATTATCTTGGATTCCTGCGCGAGCATCCGGAGGAGGTCACGCAGCTTTTCAAGGATCTGTTGATCGGGGTGACCGGGTTTTTCCGTGAGCCGGAGGCCTTTGCGGCGCTCGAGCGCGTCATCGCGGAAATCGTGGAGCACAAGGCCGCGGACATGCCGGTGCGACTCTGGGTGCCCGGCTGCGCGACCGGCGAAGAGGCGTACAGCATCGCCATGCTCGTCAGCGAACGGCTGCAGGCCGCCCGGAAGAATTGCTCGATACAGCTCTTTGCCACGGATATCGATGAGGAGGCGCTGGCCACCGCGCGGGCGGGGCTCTATCCCGAGAACATCGTCGTCGACGTGTCGCCCGAGCGGCTGCAGCGGTTTTTTACACGGGAAGGCAATGCCTTCCGGGTGAGCAAGCACATCCGGGATGCCGTCGTGTTCGCCGTCCAGAATCTGATCGCCGAACCTCCTTTCTCGAAGCTGGACCTGGTGAGCTGCCGCAACCTGCTGATCTATCTGGAACCCGAGGCTCAGAAAAAAATCATCGAATTGTTCCACTTCGCCCTCAACGAGGACGGGTTCCTGTTTCTGGGCAGTGCCGAGACCATCGGCGAGCACGATGACCTGTTCGAGCCGCTGGTCAAAAAGTGGCGGCTCTACCGGCGCATCGGCGCGGTCCGTCGCAATGTCGCCGAGTTCCCGTTCTTTCCGGGACAGGATATCCCGGGGGTGGCCAAACCTATCGTGCGTCCGTTTCTCAGCGACCCGGCGCGACTGAGGGAATTCACCCGCGGACTGCTGCTGGAAAATTTCGCGCCCGCCTCGGTACTGATCGATCGCAAATACCAGATCCTGTACTACCACGGCCCGGTTGGCGGCTACCTCGATCAACCGGCCGGCGCACCCACGGATGACCTGTTGATGAGAGCGCGAGAGGGGTTGCGCATCACGCTGCGCGCCGTTCTCCACAAGGCCGTCAAGGGCGACGGTCATGCTTCGGCGGTTGTCCAGTTCCCGCATGATGGAGTTTCCCGCCGGGTCAGGGTCATCGTCATGCCACAGGCGGCGCCACCCGAGGCCGATGGATTGCTGCTGGTCAGTTTTCTGGAAGAACTGGAGGCGGTGGAGCGGTCGGTCGAAAGTGCGGCTGAAGCGGCGGGTTCCGAGGGTGCGATGGTACAGCAACTCGATCGTGAGCTGCAGGCGACCCGCGATGATTTGCAGAGCACCATCGAGGAGCTGGAGTCCTCGAACGAGGAACTCAAGGCGGCCAACGAAGAGATCATGTCGGTGAACGAGGAGCTCCAGTCGACCAACGAAGAGTTGGAGACCTCCAAGGAGGAACTGCAGTCGCTCAACGAAGAGCTGTCGACGGTCAACAGCCAGCTCGAGGAAAAGATCCGGGAGCTGGAGGCGACCAATGACGACCTGGACAATCTGTTGCGCAGCACCGACTTGGCCACGATCTTTCTTGATCGCGAACTGAACATCAAGCGCTTCACACCGGCCACGACCCGATTATTCAATCTCATCGAGATCGATCAAGGACGGCCGGTCAGCGACATCTCCTGCAAGTTCGAGGACGATGATCTCCTGAAGGAGGCCGGCGCGGTGCTGGAACGGCTGGCGCCAATCGAGAAAGAGGTTCGTTCCAGGGAAAATGACCAGTGGTACATCCGGCGCATCCTGCCCTACCGGACACAGGATAACCGCATCGACGGGGTGGTCGTGACCTTTGTCGATATCACCGCACGCAAGCGCTCCGCGGAACGCTTTCGTCTCATCGTGGAGGCGGCGCCGATGGCCGAAATGGTGGTGAACGAAGCCGGTGATATCGTCTTCATCAACTCCCGCACCGAGCAGTGCTTCGGTTACGTGCGGGATGAGCTGATCGGCAAGCCGGTCGAAATCCTGGTGCCGGAGCGTTTCCGGGCGCACCATCCCGGCCAGCGCTGGGCC
>JAHKKL010000093.1 GCA_020027635.1 Gammaproteobacteria bacterium | reverse complement strand
GGCCGGTCGAGTTTTCCATAGTCGACTTCCCCGGTTTTGGTCTTCTGCACCAGCGAGACCGGCTTTTCGGCCGGCTGCTTCTTGTGTTCCTGACCGAGGCCAGTCGCCACCACCGTCACGCGCAGCTCGTCGCGCATTTCCGGATCGATCACGGTTCCCACGACGACCGTCGCGTTCTCGGAAGCGAAGGCCTTCACGGTATTGCCCACTTCCTCGAATTCCCCGATGCCCATGTCCATGCCGGCGGTCACATTGACCAGGATGCCGTGGGCACCCATCAGGTTGACATCTTCCAGCAGCGGGCTGGCGATCGCCGCTTCGGCGGCCTCGCGGGCACGGTCCGCGCCCTTGGCGCAGCCGGAGCCCATCATGGCCATGCCCATCTCGGACATCACCGTGCGCACATCCGCGAAATCGACATTGATGAGACCCGGCCGGGTGATCAGTTCGGCAATGCCCTGCACGGCACCGAGCAGCACGTCGTTGGCGGCCTTGAAGGCATCCAGCAGACTGATCTGCTTGCCGAGTACCGTAAGCAGTTTTTCGTTCGGGATGGTGATGAGCGAGTCGACGTACTGGCTCAGCTCCTTGATGCCGTTATGCGCGACATGCAGACGCTTGCTGCCCTCGAACGGAAACGGCTTGGTCACCACCGCCACGGTGAGGATGCCCAGTTCCCGGGCGATCTGGGCGACCACCGGCGCCGCGCCGGTGCCGGTCCCGCCACCCATGCCGGCGGTGATGAACAGCATGTCGGCACCCTCGATGACCTCGGTAATGCGTTCCCGGTCCTCATGCGCCGCCTGACGGCCGATATCCGGATTGGCGCCGGCGCCGAGTCCCTTGGTGATGGAGCTGCCGATCTGCAGCGTGGTGCGCGCGGAGATGCTCTTCAGCGCCTGGGCGTCCGTGTTCAGGCAGATGAAATCCACGCCCTCGATATTTCCGTCAACCATGTGCTGCACGGCATTGCCACCGCCACCGCCGACGCCAATGACCTTTATGACCGCATTCTGTCCACATGAATCCAGCAATTCAAACATGATGTCTCCTCCTAAAAAAGCAGTAGAAAAATGACTTTCCAAACCCTCGATAAAACGCACCCGGCCCTGCACCCACGCCTTTCGCCCACCTCAGAAATTTCCCTGAAACCAGCCTTTCATCCTGTCCCAGACACTCCGCAGCCCTTTCCCCAGCCCCGCTTCCAGCGCCCGCTGATCACGGTTGTGATAGCCGAACAGCAGCAGGCCCACACCGGTCGCGAAGATCGGATTGCGCACCACATCCACCAGGCCGGTTACGTACTGGGGCACACCCAGACGCACCGGCATGTGAAACACCTCCTCGGCAAGCTCCACCAGACCCTCGATCTTGGAGCTGCCGCCGGTCAGCACAACACCGGCGGCCACCAGATCCTCGAACCCGCTGCGCCGCAGCTCCGCCTGCACCAGCGTCAGCAGTTCCTCGTAGCGTGGTTCCACCACCTCGGCAAGGGTGTGGCGCGCGAGCCGGCGCGGGGGACGGTCACCGATGCTCGGCACCTCGATGTTTTCATCCGCCGTGGCCAGCTGCGCCAGCGCACAGGCGTACTTGATCTTGATCTCCTCGGCGAACTGCGTCGGGGTGCGCAGGGCCACGGCGATGTCGTTGGTGACCTGGTCCCCGGCGATCGGTATCACCGCGGTGTGCCGGATGGAACCTTCGGTAAACACCGCGAGATCCGTCGTGCCGCCGCCGATATCGACGATGCATACCCCGAGCTCCTTTTCATCCTCGGTCAGCACCGCGTAGCTGGACGCGAGCTGTTCGAGGATGATGTCGTCGACCTCGAGCCCGCAGCGGCGCACGCACTTGATGATGTTCTGCGCGGCGCTCACCGCACCCGTCACCATATGCACTTTGGCCTCCAGGCGCACACCCGACATGCCGACCGGCTCCTTGATGCCCTCCTGGTTGTCGATCAGAAACTCCTGCGGCAGGATGTGCAGTATCTTCTGGTCCGCCGGTATGGCTACGGCCCGGGCGGCATCGATCACCCGCTCGACGTCACCGGGCGCCACCTCCTTGTCCTTGATGGCGACGATGCCGTGTGAATTCAGGCTGCGGATATGGCTGCCGGCGATGCCGGCGTAGACCGAGTGGATCTGGCAACCGGCCATCAACTCGGCTTCCTCCACGGCGCGCTGTATGGAATGCACCGTGGATTCGATGTTCACCACGACCCCCTTCTTCAAGCCCCGCGAGGGATGGGAGCCGATGCCGATCACCTCGATCTTCCCCTCCGGAACCACCTCGCCGACGATGGCGACGACCTTGGAAGTCCCGATATCGAGACCCACAATCAGATTCTTTTCAGTCTTCTTTGTCATGCGTTCCCGGTTCCTAGCCTGGCAAACCCTTGCTGCCGCGTTCGCCGGTTTCCGTCTCTTGCCAGTACACGGAAAACCCGTTGCTGTAACGCAGATCCACGCTTTTCAGCGCTTCAAGATGCCCGGCGAACACCTCCGAAAAGGTGCGCACGAATCGCTGCAGCCGCAGCGCCGTGTCCACACGGCCAAGCTCCAGCTGCACGGCGTTATCCAGATCGATGCGCCAGGCGCGGCGCTCGTTGAGGTCAAGCCGGGCGATGCGCAAACCGAGCGGCGAGAGCGTCTGCGCGCACTGGCGGTACTGGTCGAGCACCGTCCGCTCATGACCTTCCGGTCCGCTGAGTCGGGGCAGTACGAGCCCGTCCGGCAGGTTGCGCGGGACGAAGATCTCCCCGTAGCGGTTCAGCAGCGCGTCCTTGCCCCAGCGTGCTACCGGCTCCTGCTCCACGAAGCTGATAATCAGCCGGTCAGGCCAGTCCCGCTGCACCGTTGCCCGGTAGACCCAGGGCAGGGTTTCGACCGCGTCATGGATGCCGGCCACGTCCACGGTAAAGAATCCGCCCCGCAGGTAGGGAGCCAGCGCCTGCTGCAGATCGTCCTTCTCCAGATGGCGCAAATCACTGTTGATCTTCACCACCCGCAGCGGGAAGCGGTACGGGTCCTGCAGCCATTGCACGCCCAGCGCCAGCGTCGCGCCCATGAGCGCGAGCAGCAGCAGTCCCGTAATCGAGCGGAAATGATCCCGCAGGAACACACCCGCGCTGCGCCAGCGCGAGGGGCGCCGTGCTTCAGACCGGGGCATCGCGTCCTCCTTCCCTGGCGGCCGGCGGTTCCAGCGTCGTATCCAGAATGCGGCACACCAGAGCGGTGAAATCCAGACCGCTCGCCCGCGCCGCCATCGGCACCAGGCTGTGATCGGTGAGGCCCGGTATGGTGTTGACCTCGATAAACCAGGCCCGGCCGGCGGCATCCACCATGAAATCGACGCGTCCCCAGCCGCTGGCGCCGACGGCCCGGAATGCAGCCACCGCCTGCGTCTGCAGGGCCGCCTCGCGCGCGGGCTCCAGGCCGCAGGGAATCAGGTAGCGCGTCGTATTGGCCTCGTATTTGGCGGCGTAATCGTAAAACGTGTTGGGCGTTTCCAGGCGGATCAGCGGCAGCGCCTCGGGGCCCAGGATTCCCGCCGTGAATTCCTGCCCCGTAATCCACTGTTCCGCGAACACTTCCTCATCGTAGCGGCGCGCCAGCTCCCAGGCCGGGCGCAACTGTTCGGCCGTTTCCACCTTGCTGATGCCGATGCTCGAGCCCTCGTGCGCGGGCTTGACGATAACCGGGTAGCGAAGCGTGTCCCGTAGCGCCTCCACCGCTCCGGCATCGCGGAGCGGCGTGAACGGCGGCGTCGGAATGCCCGCGCTGTTCCACACCTGCTTGGTGCGCAGCTTGTCCATCGCCAGCGCCGATGCCAGCACCCCGCTGCCGGTATAGGGCAATCCCAGCACCTCGAGCATGCCCTGCATGACGCCGTCCTCGCCTCCACGCCCGTGCAGTGCGATGAAAACCCGCGCATAGCCGCCGCCGGCCAGTACTCGGGCAAAGTCCGCATCGGCCGCGTCCAGGCCATGGGCGTCCACGCCGGCAGACTGCAGCGTCTGCAGGACGGCCATGCCGCTCTTCAGCGAAATGGCGCGCTCGGCCGAGCGGCCACCCATCAGCACGGCCACCTTGCCGTAGCGGTTATCCCTGATCTTGTCTGTGCCAGTCATATATCCCTTCCCGCCGTTCTGTCACCTACGATGTGGACTTCGGTTTCCAGCCGGATGCCCCGGGTTTGCTCCACCCGCTCCTGAATCTGCACGATCAGCGCCTCGATGTCCGCAGCCGTCGCGGCGCCGGTATTGATGATGAAGTTGGCGTGTTTCTCCGATACGCGGGCGCCGCCCACCGCCGCGCCCTTAAGGCCGGCGGCCTCGATCAGGCGCGCGGCATAATCACCCGGCGGGTTGCGGAAGGTGGATCCGCAGCTCGGTTCCCGCGTGGGCTGCGTCTCGCCGCGGCGCATGAGCAATTCCCGGATGCGGGCCTGCGCGGCCTGTGCATCGCCATGCTCGAGCCTGAGACAGGCGGCGACGAACCATTCATCGGACGGTCCGTCCACGCTGCGGTAGCCGATGCGGTAGTCCGAGGGCAGCCGCGTCCGCAACCGCCCGCCGCGCGTCACGGTCTCCACCGACTCGACCTGCCGCCAGGTCTCGCCGCCGAAGGCGCCGGCATTCATGGCCAGTGCGCCGCCCAGGGTGCCGGGAATGCCGGCCAGAAATTCCGCCCCGACCAGGCCGGCCTGCGCCGTCTGCCGCGCCACCTTGCTGCAGGTCACTCCGCTGCCGGCGCGCAGGGTGCGATCGTCCAGCCACTCAAGAAGGGTCAGGGCTCCCAGGGTCGCGATCACCGTGCCGGCAAAACCGCTGTCGCGCACCAGCAGATTGCTGCCCAGTCCCAGCCACAGCAGCGGCTCCCGCGGTTCCAGGTCGCTCAAGAACCGGCACAGGTCATCCAGGTCCGCGGGCCGGTAGTAACGGCGCGCCCTCCCGCCGGTACGCCACGAGCAGTGCCCGGCCATGGGCTCGTCGTAACGCAGCTCGCCCCGCCACCGTGCTGTCTGCCGCGCCGCCATCATCCTCGCTGCCACCGCCGGAAAGTGGAACCGTTCATTCCGTCCCGCCCTTTATCCGCAGCTCGGCGGCCAGACGGGCCGCCACGGCGCCGATGTCGCCCGCGCCCATGGTCAGCAGCACGTCGCCATCCCGCAGAATGTCTCGCAGTACCGCCGGCAGCTCGGCGATGTTCTCGACGAACACGGGATCGGCATGACCGCGCGCCCGTATCCCGCGGCACAGGGCGCGGCCGTCCGCTCCGCTGATCGGCGCTTCACCGGCGGGATACACTTCGCCCAGGATCAGCGCATCCACGCCGGAGAGCACCTGGACGAAATCATCGAAGAGATCATGGGTGCGTGTATAGCGGTGGGGCTGGAACGCTACCACCAGCCGCCGCCCCGGCCAGCCCGCGCGCACCGCCGCCAGCGTCGGTGCGATCTCGCGCGGGTGGTGGGCATAATCATCGATCAGGAGCACCCGGCCGGCCGGGGTCTCGATCTCGCCGGCCATCTGGAAGCGGCGGCCGATGCCTTCGAAGCCGGCCAGCACCCGCTGGATGACCGCATCGGGCACTCCCAGTTCGCTTGCCACCGCGATCGCCGCCAGGGCATTCAGGACGTTGTGACGCCCCGGCAGGTTCAGGGTGATCGAGAGCTGGCTGTCGCATCCCGGACGCATCACGGTGAAATGGGTCTGCATTCCTTCCTGGCGTACGTTGGCGGCGCGCACGTCGGCCGCCGCCTCGATCCCATAGGTGACCACCGGACGGGTTACCTCGGGCAGCACGTTGCGCACCGCCGGATCGTCCAGGCACAGCACCGCCAGGCCATAGAACGGCAGGTGGTGCAGGTATTCGATGAAGGTACGGCGCAGCCGTTCGAAGTCGCCTCCGTAGGTCGACAGGTGATCCGCGTCGATATTGGTGACTACCGCCAGGGACGGCTGCAGGTAGAGGAAGGAGGCGTCGCTCTCGTCGGCCTCGGCCACCAGATAGTGTCCGTCCCCGAGGCGCGCGTGGCTGCCCGCGCTGTTCAGCTGTCCGCCGATCACGAAGGTCGGGTCCAGTCCTCCCCCGGCGAGCAGGCTCGCGATCAGGCTGGTCGTCGTGGTCTTGCCGTGCGTGCCGGCCACACCGATGCCGTAGCGGAAACGCATCAGCTCGGCGAGCATCTCCGCGCGCGGCACCACCGGGATGCGCCGCCGCCGTGCGGCCACCACCTCGGGGTTGCCGGCAGCGACCGCGCTGGACACCACCACCGCGTCGCTGTCTTCGACATGCCGGGCGTCGTGGCCGGCCCAGACCTTGACGCCCAGCCGGTTCAGCCGGCGCGTGACCGCGTTCTCGCGCAGATCGGAACCGCTCACCACGTAGCCGAGGTTGTGCAGAACCTCGGCGATGCCGCTCATCCCGGCGCCACCGGCGCCGACAAAATGTATCTGGCGCACCCGGCCCATGCCCTGCGGCTGGGAAGCGGCGGTGGGACGCAATGGCTGGCTCACTGCGACAGTCCTCTCGCCGGAGCTGCCGGGGCGATGCCGGCGACCTCCAGGCACATCAGGGCGACGCGCCGCGCCGCATCCGGCCGGGCCAGCTCCCGCGCCCGGCGCGCCATGGCGAGCAGGGTCTCCCGGTGTCCGGCGAACCGGGCCAGCGTCCCGGCGAGCCACTCCTCGCTCAGCGTGGTCTGCGGCATCAGCAGCGCCGCCCCGGCATCGGCCAAGTAGCGGGCGTTGCCGGTCTGATGATC
>JAHKKL010000413.1 GCA_020027635.1 Gammaproteobacteria bacterium | reverse complement strand
GAAACTGGCCGGACTGATGCCGGGCGCGTAGCTGTCCGCCGGCCAGAAACGGGAGGAGTCCGGGGTGAGGATTTCATCGATCAGCACCAGCCGTCCGTCCCCGTCGGTGCCGAACTCGAACTTGGTGTCGGCGATGATGATGCCGCGCTGCAGGGCGTAGGCGGCACAGCGGCGGTAGATCGCCAGGCTCACCTCGCGGACCTGTTCCGCCAGGCCGGCGCCCAGCAGTTTTCCGGTCTGCTCGAAGTCGATATTCTCGTCATGATCGCCGAGCGCCGCCTTGGTCGAAGGCGTGTAGAGGGGTTCCGGCAGGCGGTCGGCCATCCGCAACCCCGGCGGCAGCGGGATGCCGCACACCTGCCCGGTGTTGCGGTAATCCTTCCATCCCGATCCGATCAGGTAACCGCGCACGATCGCCTCCACCGGCAGCGCCTTGAGCTTTTTCACCACGATGGCGCGGCCCTCGATTTCGGCGCGTTCCCGCGCATCCGGCACCGCCTGTTCGAGCGGCATCGCGGCCAGGTGGTTGGGAACCAGGTCGCGGGTGTATTCAAACCAGAAGCCGGCCACCGCGGTCAGCACGGCGCCCTTGCCGGGTATGGGGTCGGGCAGCACCACGTCGAAGGCCGACAGGCGGTCCGTGGTGACGATCAGCAGATGCTCATCGCCGACGGCATAGATGTCACGCACCTTGCCCCGGTGCAGCAGCGGCAGGCATTCCAGGTGGCTTTCAAACAGCACATCCTTCATGGAGGGACCTCGAGGGTGGATTCCGGCGAAAGACGGGCATTCTACCCGCCATCGGCCCCGACAATGAAGTGTCCGCGCCGTGCGCCGCCGCGGCGAAGCTATTGCCCGCAACCCTTCCGGGGGTGGTAGAATTGCCCGCTCTTTCACCAGGAATCAACTCGGGAACCGCATGAGCACACCACGGGTCGCCGTCGTCATGGGCAGCAAAAGCGACTGGGATGTCATGAGCCCGGCGGTCGAGATGCTGGAAAAATTCGGCATCCCCTGCGAAGCCAGGGTCATCTCGGCCCATCGCGCCACCGACCTGCTGGTGGAATACGCCGAAGGCCTGCGCGAGCGCGGCTTTGTCTGCGCCATCGCCGGGGCCGGCGGCGCCGCCCACCTCGCCGGCGTGCTCGCCGCCAAGACCACGTTGCCGGTACTTGGTGTCCCCGTCCCGTCCAAGTATCTGAATGGCCTGGATTCACTGCTCTCCACGGTGCAGATGCCCGAGGGCATCCCCGTGGCCACTTTCGCCATCGGCGAGGCCGGCGCCGCCAACGCCGCGCTCTATGCCGTGAGCATGATCGCCGTCACCGATGTCGCCATGGCAGGCAAGCTGCAGGAGTTTCGCCGGCAGCAGGAAGAGAAGGTGCGCAACATGAAGCTGCCGCCGCAATGATCTTCCCCGATGCCACGCTGGGCATGATCGGCGGCGGCCAGCTGGGCCGCATGTTCACCATCGCCGCCCGCAGCATGGGGTACCGCGTCATCATCCTGGATCCCGATCCCCACAGCCCGGCGGGCAGGATCGCCGACCAGCACATCCAGGCCGATTATCACGACCATGCGGCACTCGACATGCTGGGCGACTCCTGTGTCGCCATCACCAGCGAATTCGAGAATCTTCCGGTGGAGAGCCTGTCCCGCCTGCAGCGTCACTGCCCGGTACATCCGGCGCCGGGTGTACTCGCCATGGCGCAGGACCGCCTGCAGGAGAAGAATTTCCTCGATGAACACGAGTTCCCGACCGTGGCCTTCTATCCCATCCAGACGGTCGATGACCTGGAGGAAGCCATGACCGGGCTCGGGGCGCCGGGCATTCTGAAGCTCGCCCACCCGCGGTATCCCGGCCACGGCCGCCACGCGGTAGCCACCCTGGAAGAGGCGGTCGAGGCGTTCCGGGAAATGGACGAGCAGTCCTGCATACTCGAGGAGCGCATCTACGTCGAGAAGCGCCTCTCCGTGATACTGGCGCGCAGCATCGACGGCGAGATCGCCGTCTATCCGGTCGTGGAGAACCGCTACCGCAAGGGCATCCTGGACCTGTCGCTGGCGCCCGCGGACATCAGCACCGCGACGGCGAATGCCACGATCGAGCTGGCGTGCGATCTCGCCGATGAACTGGAATACTGCGGCGTCCTGTCGACGGAGTTTCTCCTGGCCAGCGACGGGGAACTGCTGATCAACGGCATCACGCCGCGCCCGCACAACAGCGGCCACTATACCGTGGACGCCTGCGTCACCTCGCAGTTCGAGCAGCAGGTGCGCATGATGTGCGGCCTGCCGCCGGGGGATACGCAGCTGCTGACTTCCGTCGTGATGACCAACCTGCTCGGCGACCTGTGGAGCCACGGCAACCCCGACTGGGAAGCCGTGTTCCAGGAACCGCAGGCCAAACTGCACCTCTACGGCAAGCGCGAGGCCCGGCCGGGCCGCAAGATGGGACACATCAACTGCCTCGCCGAAGACACGGAGAGCGCCCTGGAGATCGCCACGTCGATCCGCGGCCGGCTGATGCCCTGA
>JAHKKL010000092.1 GCA_020027635.1 Gammaproteobacteria bacterium | reverse complement strand
GCGGTGTTAGATCCATGTATCTGAAACACTTCAATCTTACCGAGCGGCCGTTCTCCATCACGCCGGATCCGCGTTTTCTCTACATGAGCGACCGCCATCGGGAGGCGCTGGCGCACCTGCTCTACGGGTTGGGCGAGGGTGGAGGGTTCGTGCAGCTTACCGGCGAAGTGGGTACCGGCAAGACCACCATCTGCCGCTGTCTGCTGGAGCAAATTCCCGAAAATGTGAATGTCGCGCTGGTACTCAATCCCAAGGTCACGGCCGAGGAACTGATCGCCACGGTATGCGATGAACTGGGGGTCGCCTACCCGACCCATATCCACAGCATCAAAACCCTGACAGATGTCCTCAACCGCCACCTGCTGGAAGCCTATGCGAGCGGCCGGCGCACCGTATTGATCATCGACGAGGCCCAGAACCTGAGTCCCGAGGTGCTGGAACAGATCCGGCTGCTCACCAATCTCGAGACGCCGACCCGGAAGCTTCTGCAGATCATCCTGATCGGCCAGCCGGAACTGCGCGCGCTGCTGGCGCGCGATGAGATGCGCCAGCTGGCGCAGCGCGTCACGGCACGTTACCACCTGGAACCGATCGCGCAGCAAGAAGTCAGCGGTTATATACAACATCGTTTGCAGATCTGCGGCACATCACACATCGTATTCAGCAAGCGGGCGGTTGGCCTCATATGGCGTCTCTCCGGCGGTATTCCGCGCCTCATCAACGTACTGTGTGACCGCGCGCTGCTGGGTGCTTACGTGGAGGGTAAATCGCAGGTCGACGGGCGGATCTTGAAAAAGGCGGCACGGGAGGTGCTGGCGGAGGACGCGGAGTTGTCCGGCAAACAGAGCTGGCTCGTCCCGTCGTTCGTCAGTCTTGCGGGTGTCCTGCTGGTTGCGGCGGTTTATTACTACCACCCCTGGCAGTGGATGGACATCCGGGCGGCGCTGTTCAATGGCAGGGAGGCGCCGTCGCCGGTGCCTGCGGCACCACCCGCAGCGGGGCGGGATCGTGCCGCGGCACCAGGTAAAATGGCGGTCCCGGCCGCCGTCAAGGTCGTGCCGGCTCCACAGCCAACGGATCTGCGGCGCGAAAAATCCCTAGCAGAACTGCTTGCCGCGGCGAATGATTCCTATTACCGGCGTGCCTGGACGGCACTGCTGGCCCAGTGGTCGATTGTTTTGCCGGACGAGGTAAAACCCGATTTCTGCAAGTTCGTCTACAGCAAGGGTATGCGCTGTTCATTCGGTACCGGGAACTGGGCGGACCTGCGTTTCTATGACAGGCCTGTGATACTCAAGCTCGACACCGCAGCCGGACAGCAGGTACCGGTTGTGTTGCGGCAGCTGGATGATGCCGTAGCCGAACTGGTTGTCGGGGATGAAATCTACAACCTGCCGACAGAGCAGGTCGATCCATACTGGCATGGCAACTATATCCTGCTCCTGCAGGCACCGCCGAACGGCTCAATGTTCATGAAGGCAGGGACAGCGGGTCCGGACGTCGGCTGGCTGCGCGAACAGATTGAACACATTCAGGGCGTCGACCTGGCGGCGCCGGATCCGTTGTATTTCGATGACGGCCTGCGTCAGCAGGTGCTGGAGTTTCAGCGCAGCAACAGGCTTGCGGCCGATGGCATAGTCGGAAAAAATACCATCATCCGGCTGAACTCGCTGACTGGTGGTCCCGGCGTTCCCAGGCTGACACGCAAACCCACCTGAGCAGGCTAGCCATGTCCTATATACTTGAAGCGTTGAAGAAAGCCGACCGGGAGCGGGCCGCCGGTAAGGTGCCGGACTTGGAAACCGTGCACCGGCACGAGCTGGCGATACGCAAACCCTATCGCTGGCTCTGGATTCTCGCTGCGCTCTTTATCTTCAATGGGGTACTGGTAACGTTGCTGGCTATTCGTCACGACGCCGGTATCGGTGAAGGCGCGGCAGTGCGTGGCGCTGCGCCGGATGACCGCGGTTCCGCCTTGTCCGATACCGCACGCTCACAACCTCCGACCGACGCCACCCCCGTTATCCGCAAGACACCGCCCAAGGTTGTCAGGACCACCCCGCAGATGCAGGAACGTGCTCAGGCCGTTGCGACCAAGCCGGCATCACCGCTTATACAGCCCGCAACCGTGCAGGATCAGACTGCCGAGCCGCCGGTGGCCATCGTGCCTCCCACGCCCATTCCCCCCACCATGTCTCCCCCCGCGCCGATGGCTGCCCCTGCGACCGCGTCCACGCCCGGCAAGATACCGGAATGGGATGAGCTGCCACTTGATTTCCGCAGTGGTTTCACGATGCCACGCATGGACGTGCACGTTTACGACACTAACCCGCAGCGGCGGTTTGTTCTGGTTGACCTGCAAAAATTCCGTGAAGGGGACCAGTTGCCGAACGGTGCGCTGATCGAAAAGATTCTTCCGGATGGCATCCAGTTGTCATACCAGGGCACGCGTTTCCACTACGGGAAGTAGTAGCCACGGTCGTGCTTCAGTCCAGGATTCTGCCCAGCGAGATTTCCTCTGCAGTTGCATCACGGACAGCCTGAATCTCGACCTCGAACACCAGGGACTGTCCGGCCAGCGGGTGATTGCCGTCAAGATGGGCAACCCCGTCCCTGATATCGGTGACCACGAAGCGGACTTCCTCGCCGTCTTCGCCCTTGCCCACGACGCTGCCGCCAACCTCGATATGCTCGCCTGGCGGAAATTCACGCAGGGGTACCTGGTGAAGCAGTTCGATCTTGCGTTTTCCAAAGGCATCGTTGGGCAGCAGTCTGACCGTGATGATATCCCCTGCCCGGTGATTTTCCAGCGCCTGCTCGAGTTTCGGGAACAGCGTCCCGGAACCGTGCAGGTATTTGACGGGCGGGCTGGATGCCTCGCGAATGACGATTCCCTGGCTGTTGGCGAGGGAATACTGCATGGTAATGACTGTGTTTCTGGTAATCTGCTGCCTGTCCGTCATGGATGCTTCCGGGGCGGATCGCCTGCTGATTGCGGTAATCGGGTCCAGTGTTGGGCGGCTATTATACGTGAACTTGTGGTAGTCGATTGAGTCGTAAACGGTGGTGCGGGGCTGGCCCGATAGAGAGATCGCTTGAGATAACAGTCACGGTATGGGAATACAGCAAGTAACCGGCCAGACGGACAGATACCTTGACGCCAGGTCACGCCTCAGCGCGACGAACGCGCAACCCGCGCGGGATAGCGCCCTGCATTCAGGGACAATATCCACGATATCCTTGCCTGCCTGTCCGTGGCTGAATAATTCCAGGATTCCAGGCGTGGCATGCCGAATCGGCATAACGGCAAACGCCGGACAGGTGACGGGATGATCGGAAAACTGCAACAGTTGCTGGGGAAGCATCTCGGCCATGGGGAAGTGTCCCGTGAAGGTGATGGCATGGAATTGCGGCTGGCCACAGCAACCCTGCTTATGGAGGTTGCGCGTGCCGACAGCAAGATCACCGAGGAAGAACGCCAGGATGTCAGGCGTCTGATTGAGACTCACTTTGCGTTGTCACCCGAGCTGACGCTGGATATCGCAGCGTCTGCCGAGCGTGAGGCGCAGCATGCGACGTCCCTCTATCCCTTTACACGCCTGATCAACGATGCTTGCAGCCCTGGAGAGAAGGTACGGATCGTCGGCATGTTATGGCGGGTGACCTTTTCTGACGGATACATGGATAAATACGAAGAATACCTGGTGAGAAAACTTGCAGACCTGCTGCATGTGCCGCACCGGGAGTTCATTCGTATGAAACTGGGGATTATCGAACCGCAGGCGGTTGAAAATCCGTTATCGCCCGGCAGTGACCAAACGTAGATGAATCAGGCAAAGTGAAACGGGGCCACGGGCGTGGCCCCATGGGTATGAGGTCAGGCCATTGCCTTAAGGTTCTTCAGGGGTAATACCTTGACCACATTGCGCGCCGGCTTGGCCTTGAACATCATCTCTTCACCGGTGAACGGATTGGTACCCTTGCGGGCCTTGGCTGCAGGCTTGTGTATCGTCTTGATCTTCATCAGGCCGGGAATCGTACAGACACCGGCCCCGCCTTTCTTGAGGTGACCATTGATGATGGTGCCGAGAGTATCAAATACGGCGATGACCTGTTTCTTGCTAAGTCCTGTGTCATCGGCAATCACTGCCATCATTGCTGACTTGGTCATTGCATCCTTTACGACGGAGACCCTTTTTGCGGGCGCCGCCTTCATTGCTACCTTCTTCTTTGCAGTCGATCTCTTTTTGACAGCCATTCGATTTTGCTCCTCTAGGGGTGGTTGGTAATCCAGCACGCGTAAGATAGCACAATAAATAAAATGTTAAAGGATTTTTAGATGCAGCAAATGCCTTGTATAGCAGTGTTTCCCAACATTCATATTCCCTGACGAGCACCCTCACTTGACGAAATTCCCCCGAATATAGGGTTTTTTGCCTGCGGCATACTGTGCACGGCGGGCTGTTCGCGTGCCATGCGTGAGGAGAGTTCCTTGTGATAGTGGGGAGGCATTACCTGGCGCTGGATACGCGAAGCCCTGTATTTACGGTGTTTCTGCGTTCGTGTCAGTGAACGACCGATCCTGCTGTAGAGGTATTTTCCATGTCGGCGGCCTTGCCAATTTCGGTTGCCGGTGATGCATGGTGAAGGATCATATGCCAGCCGCGGCCGTCGAACCGGTAGATGTTGGTGGCGATCACTGGTGGCTGTTGTCTGCCCGCAATGGAGATATTTTCGTAGAGGATGTGTATGGCCAGCTGGTCTGCCTGGAAGCGCTTGGTGTGAGTCAACCTGAACTGCATGCGTTTCCCTCCGGAGAGCATCCTGCGCCAGCTGTTGCCCACCGCCTCCGGGCCCATGAGCCTTTCTCCGAGTGGATGTATGCATTCGATATCAACATCCGGAGCCCATACCGCCATCATCGCCACATAGTCGGCATTCTCGAATGCCGCGTAGAAGGCTGCCTCGGCGGCCTGTGCGCTGGGAAATTCAGCAGGTGTCATTGATATCTCGGATAATAGTATTTAACTGCATGATATAGATAGCAAATAAGGCTGACAAGTCCGCGGCCTGCACCACCCTGCCTGTCCCTGATAACGATTCCAGGGCTTGCCGGGCTCAACCTGATGTTGAGTAGCGAGTTTGCGGTGCACGGGTATGCGTATGCGGCTGCAATTTACCGGCCGGCAACCCGCGTGCCGGAGGTGCGCCGGCCATTCTAAATTCCATGACCCAGCAGCCGATAAGCAGGGAGCGGCGAAGGACCGCGACCGGACATCTTTGCATGGCAAGACAATCGCCAGCAGGCGCAGCGGATACAGGATATGAGTGCAGCGACAAAGCATGCAGCTAAAAAGAACCTGCAGGAACTGGTGCCACTGAATGCGCTCTCGGAAACGAGCTTTACGGAAATTGCGCGAAAAATCGTCATCGAGGAGGTGCGTTCCGGTCATTATCTGTTCCGCAAGGGTGATCATGATAACCAGTCTGTCTACCTTCTGGACGGGAAGATCGATCTGATCGACGGACAAAGGAAGGTCACGGGTGAGATCGAGGCTGGTTCAGACATAAGTCGCTACCCCGTCGCCAATCAGCAGCCCCGCCCGCTATCCGCGCGTGCCGTAACCAAGGTCGTCATCGCCCGCATCGATTCGCTGCTGCTCGACGCATTCCTTAATTGGGACCACGCATCCGTCGACGAAGCGACGGAGATCAGCGCCGATGATAACGAAGATTGGATGACCCGCATCCTCCAGTCAGAAGCCTTCATCAGGATACCGCCGGCGATAATCCAGCGCCTGATCATCAGGATGCAGCCTTACCCGGTTCGCGCCGGGGACGTTGTCATCCGCCAGGGTGAAGATGGCGATTTTTTCTATTCCATCCACAAGGGGCGGTGCGCGGTGACGCGTAGGGAGTCACCAGACGGCAAGGATCTGCTGCTGTCCGAATTGTCAGCCGGGGATTTCTTCGGCGAAGAGTCGCTTCTCTCGGCAAGTACGCGTAACGCGAGCATCACCATGTTGACGGATGGGGTGCTGATGCGCCTTGGCAAGAGGGATTTTGTTGAGCTGCTGCAAAAACCTCTGGTCAAGAATGTCAGCTATGAAGTGGCCGCCGCAATGGTGGATGAGGGCGCCGTATGGATCGATGTCAGAACGGCGCAAGAGTATGCAGGCAATTCACTCGAAGACAGCGTGAATATACCGCTGACCGAATTGCGGGATCAGATACCGGAACTTGTTTTTAACGCGAAATACATCATCTGCTGCGATACGGGGCATCGGAGTATCTCTGCGGCTTTTGTTCTCAGTCACAAGGGTTTCGAGGCTTACGTACTGGATGGTGGGCTTAATGGACTGGCGCCGGATGCTGACGTACAAACGCATCCTGGCGGGTCGGCCTCACCACGGTATTTCGGGAGCGATGGCCGGCAGAGTGCGGAAATCATCATTTTCAACCAGAACGCAGAAGAGGATGTCGAGGATGGTGCTGCTGCAAGCCCCGGGCCAGACATGGCCGGGGACGCGGCCGAAGCGCTATCAGCTGATCGGTCGGCTGAACTCGAGGCTCTGCGCCGCGAGGTTGATGCGCTGCGGAAGGCGGATCTGGTACGGCAGGAAACCGAAAGCAGGCTGGTTAAACATCAGGCGGAACTTGGGAGGCAGCAGGACACCATCGATAAATCGAACCGGATGGTTGCTGCGATGCACTCACGGCTGGAGACCGCAAAAGGGGAAAACCACCTGTTGCAGGAGCAGTACGCCACATCGCAGAAATGCCATGCGGAACAGCTTGATCGCTTTGAACGCGAACTCGGACAGTCCATGGCGCTGGTG
>JAHKKL010000005.1 GCA_020027635.1 Gammaproteobacteria bacterium | reverse complement strand
CTCGGCCGCCGCCTCGAGGTCGGCGTCCTCCAGCACGAGGTAGGGATCGCTGCCCCCCAGCTCGAGCACGGTCTTCTTGAGGGCCTTGCCCGCGGTGGCGGCCACCGCCCGCCCCGCGGGGGTGCTCCCGGTGAGGGTGACCGCCGCGACCTCGGGGGCCTCGATGATCGCGGCCACCCGCGGGGAGCCCACGAGGAGGGTCCGGAACAGGGGGCGCGGGAACCCGGCGTCGTGGAGGATGGTCTCGATGGCGAGGGCGCAGCCCGAGACGTTCGAGGAGTGCTTGAGGACGCCCGCGTTCCCGGCCATGAGGCCGGGGGCCACGAAGCGGAACACCTGCCAGAAGGGAAAGTTCCAGGGCATGACCGCGAGCACGGTGCCGAGCGGCTGCCAGGCCACCAGGCTGCGGCCGGCATCGGTCTCGATGAGTTCATCGGCCAGGAAGGCCGGGCCCTGCTCCGCGTAGTACTCGCACGCCCAGGCGCATTTTTCGATCTCGGCGCGCGCCTCCCGGATCGGCTTGCCCATTTCCAACGTGATGGTGGTGGCGAATTCGCCGGCGTGGCCGCGCAACCGAGCGGCCGCCTCGCGCAGCCGGGCGGCCCGCTCGCCGATGGCGACCCGCCGCCAGGCGGCGCTTGCCGCAGCCACGGCCTGCAGCGCAGACTCGAGCTGCGCCGGCGTGAATGCATCGACCACGCGGAGTGTATTACCATTCGCGGGATTAACGGACCTGAATGCCATCGGGATCTCCTCATCTGCCACCAAACTTGCCATACACTGTCCGTGCATACCCTGAAACGACACTGGAAATGTCCCGGCATGCCGCCGGGCGCCTCGAACCCGGCACCCCGCATGATTATAGGGCACCTCGATAAAATCGGATCGCACTCATATGTAGGAGCGGGCTTGCCCGCGAAGAGGGTGCTCCGTAATCAGTATATTCGCGGGCAAGCCCGCTCCTACGGCGGATATCCTGGTTGTTCGAGGCGCCCTGTACAGGGTGAGATACGACAAGTGGCGGGCAGGCGCGGCGCGCTGCCGCTTGGCCTCCGGCTGGCGGCGGGACTCCTGCTGCTGGTTGCCGTGTCGGCCGTCCCGGCGGCATCCGACCCGCTGGAGGCCCAGCGCAACCGGTTTCTCGAGGCGCGCGCGGCGCTGCAGGAAAACCGTCTGGAGGAGTATCAAACACTCGCCGGGCAATTGCGGGACTACCCCCTGTACCCGTACCTGCAATTCGATGAACTGCGCAACCGCCTGAGCCGTGCGGACGAGCAGGAGGTCGCCCGGTTCCTGGAAACCTATGACGGGGAACCGGTTGGCGACCGGCTGCGCCAGTCCTGGCTGTACAATCTGGCGCGCAACCAGCGCTGGCGGCTGTTCCTGCGGCACTACCGGCCGTCGGAATCGGCATCGGTGGACCTGCAGTGCTATGCCCTGCAGGCCCGGCTGAAAACCGGTGACAAAAAGGGCCTGGTCGAGGACATCCTGCCGCTCTGGTTATCGGCAGATTCCCGCCCCAAGGCCTGCGATCCGCCGTTCAAGTATCTCGCCGATGGTGGCCACCTCGACAGGGACCTGGTGTGGGCACGCATCCGCCTGGCGATGCAGGGCAACCACCCGGCACTCGCCGGCCAACTCGCAAAACGCCTGCCGGAACCGGAGCAGGCCTGGGTCACGCTCTGGCGCGAGGCCAACGACAAGCCGAGCCGCACACTGGATGATCCCCGCCTGGAGGCGGATACGCCGCTCACCCGCGAAATCATCCTGCATGCCCTGCGCCGCATCGCCCGTTTTGACGCGGCGCAGGCACATGAGAAGTGGCCGGCTATCCGGGACACGCATGCATTCGACCCCGGGGATGCGGCCACGATCGAAGGCTACATCGCCTATGCGGCCGCCACCCAGCGCCTCCCGGAAGCGCACGCTTGGCTGGTGGCGCTGCCCGCCGGTGCCGAGGATCAACGCATCCGCGAGTGGCGGATACGCACCGCGATCGACACTCAGGACTGGGTCGCGGTGCGCTCGCACATCACGGCCCTGCCGGCGGAAGAGCGGGAAAACGAAGAGTGGCGCTACTGGCTCGCCGTTGCCCTTGAAAAAACCGGTGAACGCGAGGCCGCCATGAACCGCTATGGCGAACTGGCGAAGGAACGCGGCTACCACGGCTTCCTCGCTGCCGACTTCCTGCGCTGGCCCTATGAAATGGGGGACAAGCCGATCGCCTATGACGCGGGCGCACTGGAGACCCTGAGCCACAGTCCCGGCCTGGTGCGTGCCCAGGAACTCTACCGCGCGGGACTGCTGAGCGATGCCCGCCGTGAATGGGCCTATGCCATCCGCGACATGAACAACGAATCACTCACGCTGGCCGCGGTACTGGCCGACCAGTGGGGCTGGCACGACCGCGCCATCCTGACCATCGCCCGCAGCGGTAACTACGACGACCTGAGGCTGCGCTTTCCGCTCGATCACCTCGACAGCGTGCGCCGGCATGCCAGGGACAATAACCTGGACGCCGGGCATGTGTTCGCGGTCATACGCCAGGAAAGTGCCTTCAACAGCGACGCACGCTCAACGGCCGGCGCCATGGGACTGATGCAGCTGATGCCCGGCACCGGGAAGCTGACGGCGAAACGCAACCGCATACCCTACGCCGGCGCGGGCATGCTGCTCGATGTCGACAAGAACATCCAGCTAGGCACCAGCTACCTGCGCCAGGTGATGGAGCGTTTTGCCGGCAACCCGGTGCTCGCGACCGCTTCCTACAACGCCGGTCCCCACCGCGTGGAGCGCTGGCTGCCCGAGACAGGCAGCGAGGCGGCGGCGATCTGGATCGCCGGCATCCCCTTTACGGAAACCCGCAACTACGTGCAGCGCGTGCTCACCTACGCCGTGATCTATGACTGGCGCATGCAGCGCACCATCAACCCTCTGGAAAAACGCATGCCCGCGGTATACAGCACCGGGCACTACGAGCCCTCCAGCTCCTGAGCGTTTTGTTATAGGATTCCCTGCGCGCATGCCACAGGATCGACACATGAAAAACAACACCATCTGCCTGCTGGGGGGAACCGGATTTGTCGGTTATCACCTGGCGAACCGTCTGACGCATCAGGGCTATACGGTGAACATACTCACGCGCCGGCGCGAGCGTCACCGGGAGCTGCTGGTGAACCCGGCCATCAGGCTCATCGAGGCCGATGTGTTCAACACCCATGACCTGCGCCAGAACTTCAGCGTGGCCGGGGCCGTCATCAACCTGATCGGCATCCTCAACGAGCGCAACGCGAAAGAGGGCAGCTTCGCGCGGGTCCACGCCGAACTGCCGGGGCTGATCGCCGATAGCGCGGCCGCGGCCGAGATTCCGCGCCTGCTGCACATGAGTGCGTTGCATGCCGATTCGGCGGAACCGGACAGCCGCTACCTGAGAACCAAAGGCGAGGGTGAAGACCGCGTCCACGCGGCGGCGAACCGGGACTTGCGGGTAACCAGCTTCCGGCCATCGGTGATCTTCGGGCCGGGTGACAGCTTCTTCAACCGCTTCGCGGCACTGTTGAGGGCCGCGCCGCTGTTCTTCCCGCTGGCCTGTCCCGGCAGCCGGTTTGCACCGGTGTATGTCGGGGATGTCGCCGAGGCGTTCTGCAAGGCGCTGGCGGATGACGCCACCAACGGGCAGCGACTGGAACTGTGCGGTCCGGACAACTACACCCTGAAGGAACTCGTGGTCTATACGCGCGATGCCATCGGCCTGAAAAAACCCGTCATCGGCCTGGGCGATGCGCTGTCGCGCTGGCAGGCACGCCTCCTCGGCATGCTGCCGGGCAAACCGTTCACCCTCGACAATTACCATTCACTGCAGCACGACAGCCTCTGCACGGTCAATGCCCTGCCCTCGCTCGGCATCACGCCGACATCCCTCAAAACCATCGTACCGACTTATATCGCCGACAGGAACCTGCGCGGACGCTTCCGTGCCTTCCGCCGGATGGCGCGGCGCAAGTGAACGCCGCCGCTGCCGGCACGGCGGTGCACTGAGCGATGGAAATCTATCTCGTCGGCGGGGCGGTACGGGACAAACGCCTGGGACTGCCCGTCGGGGAACGCGACTGGGTGGTGGTCGGAGCCACGCCGCAGGAGCTGCTCAGCCAGGGTTTCAAACCGGTCGGCCGTGACTTCCCGGTATTTCTGCACCCGGTCACCAAAGAGGAATATGCGCTGGCGCGCACCGAGCGCAAGACCGGGCCGGGGTATACCGGCTTCGAGACCCGTTTCGATCCGACCATCACGCTGGAGCAGGATCTGCGGCGGCGCGACCTGACCATCAACGCCATGGCGGAGACGCCCGCGGGCGAGCTGATCGACCCCTATGGCGGCGCGGAGGACATCGACAACGGGGTGTTGCGCCATGTTTCGCCGGCCTTCTCCGAAGATCCGGTGCGGATCCTGCGGGTGGCGCGCTTCGCCGCGCGTTTCGCCCACAGGGGTTTTCATGTCGCGCACGAAACCAATGCGCTGATGCGGCGTATGGTCGACAGCGGCGAGGTTGACCACCTGGTCCCGGAACGCGTCTGGGCGGAATTCACGCGGGCGCTGGGGGAAAAGACCCCGCGGCGGTTCTTCGATGTGCTCTACGGTTGCGGCGCTCTGGCCAGGTTGTTCCCCGAAGTCGAGCCGCTGTACCGGGACACACCCCCCGCACGGCACGTTCACGAGAACGTCGCGTTTTCCGCCCTGCAGACCGCCATAGCGCTGACCGCCGATCCGGTGGTCCGCTGCGCCGCCCTGGCATGCGATATCGGTCGCGGGACGGGCGCGGCCTTCGATTCCCGGCGCCTGGCGGCGATGTGCGCGCGCCTGCGCGCTCCCACTGCCTACCGGGAACTGGCCCTGCTCGCCCTGCGGCACCGCGAACGCGTCCATGCGGCCGCCACCTTGACGGCAGCGTCCTTGCTCGACCTGCTCAGTGATCTCGACGCCCTGCGGCGCGGCGAACGCTTCGAGGACTTCCTGCTGGTCTGCCGGGCCGATGCCCGCCTGCCGGATGACGCACACGGCTACCCGCCCGCCGGGGTGCTGCGTGCCGCGCGACAAGCCGCCGCCGCGGTCGAGGTCGGCGACCTCGTGGCGGCGGAAGCGGACGGCGCGGTGATCGCCCGTCAGCTGCGCGAGCGGCGGATACGGGCGATTCAGGGAATAACAGACTACACTGCCTTCGCACCCGACGGCGCGCCGGAACGCGAGAGGTAGAGCGAAATTACGGCATTCAGGGTATTATCCCCGCGGGACAGAAGCGCGCTTCGCCGGGAATCACCCTGGGAGGCGACCGGGAGCGGCGAACCTCGCGGCGCCGGCGGTCCGTTCCTCCCGCACCGGGATCGTTTGTTGACTATTTCATCTGAGCACATTGATTAGGAGTTACGCCTTAAATGGAAGCCAAAACGGAAGCCAAAACCAAATTCAAGCAGTATGTCTTTTCCTTCCAGGAAGGTGACGGACACAACAAGAAGCTGCTCGGCGGCAAAGGTGCCAACCTGTGTGAAATGACCCAGATCGGCCTCAATGTGCCGCCTGGTTTTGTCATCAGCACCGAGGCCTGCCTGGCGTACCTTGACTCCCCGGACCACAGCCCGCCGGACGGGCTGGGCGATCAGGTTCAGCAGCAGATCCGGGTGCTGGAGCAGCAGACCGGCAAGGGCTTCGGCGACCCGAAGAACCCGCTGCTGGTTTCGGTGCGCTCGGGCTCGGCGATGTCCATGCCCGGCATGATGGACACCATCCTCAACCTCGGTCTCAATTCCGAAACCCTGGCCGGCCTGATCCGGCAGACGGGCAACCAGCGTTTCGGCTACGACGCCTACCGCCGTTTCATCCAGCTGTTCGGCAAGGTGGCGCTGGGCATCGCCGACGAGAAATTCGACAAACCCTTCGATGAGATCAAGAAACGCGAGGGTGTGAAGGCCGACATCGGTCTGTCCGCCGATCACCTCCGGGAAATCAGCGAGGTCTTTCTGGAGGTGGTGCGCCATGAAACCGGCCGGCCCTTCCCCAGCAACGTCTATGAACAGCTGGAGATCGCCATCAGGGCGGTGTTCAACTCCTGGCTGGGCAAGCGCGCCATCGACTACCGGCGCGAATTCCACATCACCCCGGACATGGCCAACGGCACGGCCGTCAACGTCTGTACCATGGTGTTCGGCAACATGGGCAGCAGCAGCGCCACCGGCGTCGGCTTCACCCGCAACCCGGGGACCGGCGAGAACGTCATGTACGGCGAATACCTGGTCAACGCCCAGGGCGAAGACGTGGTGGCCGGCATCCGCACGCCCAAGCCGGTGCAGGAGATGGAGTACGAGATGCCGGAGATGTACCGCCAGCTCGTCGACCTGCGCAACCGCCTGGAGAACCATTACCGGGAGGTGCAGGATTATGAGTACACCATCGAGAACGGCACCCTGTACTGCCTGCAGACCCGCAACGGCAAGATGAATGCCGTCGCCCGGGTGCGCACCTCGGTGGAAATGGCCAACGAAGGCCTGATCGACCGTGAACAGGCCCTGCTGCGCGTGGATCCGGAGGAGCTCGAGCAGCTGCTGCATCCCCGCCTTGACCCCAAGCACACGGTCAATGCGGTGGCGCAGGGGCTGTCCGCCTCGCCCGGTGCCGCCTCCGGCGCCGTGGTGTTCGATGCCGACCGGGCGGAACTGCTCGGCCGCTCCGGTGAGAAGGTCATTCTGGTGCGCGAGGAAACCAAGCCCGAGGACATTCATGGCTTTTTCGCCGCGCAGGGCATCCTGACCAGCCGCGGCGGCAAGACCTCGCATGCGGCCGTCGTGGCGCGCGGCATGGGCAAGCCCTGCGTCGCGGGCGCCGAGGGCATCAAGGTGGATGTGCGCAACCGCCAGGCGCAGTTCGGCGAGAAGGTGCTGCACGAGGGGGACATCATCACCATCGACGGCGGCACCGGGAATGTCTACCTGGGGGAAATCCCCACGGTCGCGCCCGAGTTTTCCCGCGAGCTGCGCGCCCTGCTGGGATGGGCCGACTCGGTGGCCCGTCTCAAGGTGATGACCAATGCCGATACCGCCGTCGCGGCCGATCAGGCGCGCGACTACGGCGCCATGGGCATCGGCCTGTGCCGCACCGAGCGCATGTTCAACGCCTCCGACCGCCTGCCGATCGTGGTCGATATGATTCTGGCGAACACCACGGAGGAGCGGCAGGCTGCGCTCGACCGGCTGCTGCCCATCCAGCGCGGTGATTTCAAGGAATTGCTCAAGGTCATGGCGCCACGCCCGGTTACCATCCGCCTGCTCGACCCGCCGATCCACGAATTTCTTCCCAGTGAAAAACAGCTGGAGCAGGAACTCGATCACCTGCAGCAGCTGCGCAAAACCGTGGAAGGCGTTACCGACCTGGTCGGCGCGATGCGCCTGATGCACACCCAGACCCGGGGCACACCCCCCATGCCGCTACCCTTTGGCGAAGGCGGGACCGAACTGGTGAACGCGGCCATCGCCAAGAAGCAGCTGATGCTCAACAAGGTACGGGAGCTGTTCGAAATCAATCCCATGCTCGGCCACCGCGGCGTGCGCCTTGGCCTGACCTACCCGGAAATCTACGCCATGCAGATCCGCGCCGTGCTCGAGGCGGTGGCCGAGTGCACCAAGGACGGCATCGTCGTCGACGCCGAAATCATGGTGCCTCAGGTGTGCACCTCGGAAGAATTGAAGCGCGTCAAGCTAATCGTCGACAAGGTCAAACGGGAGGTGGAGACCGAGTACGGGACGCCCGTGCATTTCAAGTTCGGCACCATGATCGAAGTCGTCCGGGCCTGCATGCGCGCCAGGCAACTGGCGGATGTCGCGGAATTCTTCTCGTTCGGCACCAATGATCTCACCCAGGCCAGTTTCTCCTTCTCGCGGGAAGACGCCGAAAACAAGTTCCTGCCCTTCTACAACGAGACCGGCATCCTGCAGGACAACCCGTTCGAGGTACTGGACGTGAACGGCGTCGGCCAGTTGATGCGCCTCACCGTGGACTGGGGCCGCAAGGAGCGGCCGGATCTGAAGGTGGGAATCTGCGGCGAGCAGGGCGGACACCCCTCCTCCATCCGCTTCTGCCACCACATCGGCCTCAACTACGTGTCCTGTTCGCCGCCGCGGGTACCGGTTGCCCGACTGGCGGCGGCCCACGCCGCGCTGACGGAAGAGAACTACCGCACCGACTAGCAGCCTGTCGGCCTTAGGTGATCGTAGCGAGTATGATGATGGGAGAGCGCAGCGATGGGCCGCTCTCCCTCAGCGCAGCCGTGTAGGTTGAGCGCAGCGAAACCCAGCGGCGAGGAGGCAAGGCTCGGCAGAGTTGGGCTTCGCCTTCGTTCAGCCCATCAACCTACGCTGCTCATTGATGATTATTGATCAACCACGGCAAATAAGGCCTGACCCAAATACAGGGCGTGCCTGGTCTTGTGGTGTCCGACAGATCAGTGGAGCCGGCGGCGCTCGATCAGGCAAACAGCCATAGCAAAACGCTTCCCATCACCAGCCGGTAAATCACAAACGGCAGCATGCCCACGCGCTCGATCAGGCGCAGAAAGAAATGAATGCACAGAAAGGCGCTGATGGCGGCGACGGCGGTTCCCAGCAATAGCACGTTCCAGTCGACTGGCGCGGTCTCTTCAAACAGCTTGAGGCCTTCATAGCTGCCCGCCAGGGTAATGACCGGGATCGACATCAGGAAGGAAAACCGTGCGGCGCCGGAGCGCGTCAGTCCCAGCGCCAGACCCATCGTCATGGTGATCCCCGAGCGCGAGATTCCCGGAATCAGCGACAGCGCCTGGACCGTACCGAGAATCAGGGCATCCCTGATGCCTACGCTATATTCATCGCGCCGGTGCTGGCAGTAACGGTCCGCCCAGCCGAGCAGCAGGCCGAATACGATGGTGGTGACGGCAATGATCAGCGGGGAGCGCAGCCAGGTCTCGATCGCGTCGTACCACACGAGACCCGCCAGGGAGGCCGGCAGCGTCCCCAGCAGGATCAGCCAGGCGAGCTTCGCTTCACCGTCGTCGACCTGCCGCCGGGTGATTGACCGCAACCAGGCCGCCAGCATAGCGAGCACTTCGTGGCGAAAATAGGCTACGACCGCCACCAGGGTGCCGACATGCAAGGCCACATCGAAGGCGAGCCCCTGGTACACCCACCCGAACAGGGTCGGCAGGAGGATGAGATGCGCCGAACTGGAAATCGGCAGGAATTCAGTAAGACCCTGTAACAGGGCCAGCGTGATGGCGTGGGTGTAATCCATGAGGTCGAAGCAAGCAGATGGTGGTTGAAAGGTCCGTTATGCCGGGTTGCACATCCTACAATACTTACCACCGGGAAGTATCCAGCCACGTGCACTCCCCTCCGGCTCCAGGCTCGTGGCGAATTCGGCAATAATCCAGCGCGGCGTGTGGACCGGACTACAAACCCGGCGGGGCCCTGTCCAGCCCGTCACAGCCGGTAACGGAAGTCGTGACCGCGGAAACCGGGCACGGGATCCTCGAGGCCGCGCCCCAGTCCGATGCACTTGAAGCGTTCCCCCATTTCGCCCGGCAGTATCAGGCTCTTGGCTTCCTGTGCCTGCCGCAGATAACTGACCGAATCGGTCGGTCCCGCCGCCTGCAACAGGCCGTCCAGCCCGCAGTCCAGCAGGAAATAGGCCTGGTTGGTGTAGCCGAGCACGTCCAGCTCCGCCGCCGCGGCGACCGCGGTGAAATCCACATGCGCCGTGATGTCCTGCAGCCCCGGCCATAGAAACGGGTTCTCATGTGCGCGATGCCGGTAGTGGCACATCAGTGTTCCCCCCCGACGCTGGGGGTGATAGTACTCGCGGCGCGGATAACCATAATCAACCAGCAAAAGCAGGCCCCGCTCCAGCACCCCGGCGATTCCCTGCAGCCAGGGCGAGAGCAGCAGGTTGATCTCGGAGACGTAACCCGGAAGCAGTCCGGGGTCATTCTCCAGCCGGCGTATCGCCGCGACCAGATCAGCGTCATGCGCCTCCCGTACGCACCAGCCAAAGGCATCGCCCTGGCATTCCACATGAAACCGTTCGATGCCGCCGTCGTTCCAGCGGAAGCGTTCCACCGGCATGGCATCCAGCACCTCATTCGCCAGCAGCACGCCGCGAAAACCGCCCTCGGGCAGCCCATCGAGCCAGGCGATGCGCTCGAACAGCCGCGGCGCCATCCGGCGCAGGGTTTCCCGCTGCCGGTTACGCAATTCGCCGCTGCGCTCGAGGATGAGATACTGTTCAGGCAACCGGCCGAGCCCTTCCAGTTCCGCCAGTAGCGTCGCGGCCAGCGTGCCGGTGCCGGCGCCAAACTCCAGGATGTCCCCACGCCCCAGTTCGGCCAGGACACCGCTGCAGGTCCGCGCCAGGCAGCGGCCGAACAGGGTCGAGATCTCGGGTGCCGTGACGAAATCCCCCGCGGCACCGAATTTCTGCGAACCGGCGCTGTAATAGCCGAGTCCGGGGCTGTAGAGGCACAGCTCCATGTAGCGTGAAAACGGCAAGGCGCCCCCGCCGGCCCGGATCTCCCGGCGAATCAGGTCGGCGAGTCGTTCGCTGTGGGCCAGCGCTTGCGCGGAAGGTGCGGGCAAGTCATGCATGCCCTGTATACACCACGCTGCGAACCGGGCACGTCGATGGCGCCATTCCGGCGGCCATCGCAGCGGGGGTAACTCCGGCGGCCATAGCACGCAGCCTTCAGGACGCCGTGGCGGGCGGCCAGTCTACCCGCGACAAGACCTGGCCCGCCGCATCGAATTCGGACCACATGTCGGCATAGCGTTCGCCGCTGACCGGGTGGCGCAGCGAACCGGCAATTTCGGCGAGCGGCGCCAGCACGAAGGCGTAACGGGTGATGTCCTTGCGCGGCAGTACCATGCCGTCTACCTCGGTCACCAGGTCGTCATAGAGGAGAAGATCCAGATCCAGTGTACGGGCCGACAGACCGGTGGTGCGAATCCGGCCGCTGGCCTCTTCGATGCTGTGCAACACGTCCTGAATCTCGCGCGGCGTTTCACGGGTGTCGAATCCAACGACCAGATTGTAGAAAGGAGCGCTGTCAAAACCGACCGCCGCGCTTTCAAAAACTGATGAGCGTAGCAGCCGACCAAACCTTGCTTCCAGCAGACGCAGTGCCATGGCGATGTTGCGTTCGCGATCGATATTGCTGCCGACGCTGACATACACGCGCGCCACTCAAACAGGCTCCCGGGTGCCCCGCTCGATCACGACGCCAACATCACGTGAACCGCGCACGGCGCCGGGCTTGTGCAGCCGGAGCCGCAGCCAGGCCACGTTGAATTCCTCGAGCACAATCGCGGCAATCTTCTCGGCCAGCGTTTCCACCAGCTGGAAATCGCTCGCGCCGACAAATTCAAGCAGGCGTTTGGCGACAGCCTTGTAATTCAGGGTATCTTCGATACGGTCCGTGGCGGCCGCCTTGCGGATATCCGTCGCCATCTCCAGGTCGAGACTGACCGTTTGTTTCGTCACCCGCTCCCAGTCGTAGATTCCGATGATGGTCTCGATCCGCAACTCACTGATGAAAATAATGTCCATGTCACTCGCACGCCGTTGTCGTTGCGGTCAATATAGGTCCTCGCCGTGCCGTTGGCCAGTCAGGCACGGGGAACACCCACCCGTGCCGCTTGACGCCGCGCGGCTTTGCGATTCCAATGCGCCTCATGATCATCGATTTCCTGCTGGTATTGGGCGGTTACCTCTTCGGCTCGATATCCACCGCTATCCTCACCTGTCATCTCATGGGGCTGCCGGACCCGCGCACCGAGGGTTCAGGCAACCCCGGCGCGACCAACGTCCTGCGGCTGGGCGGGAAAAAAGCGGCTTTCCTCACCCTCACCGGCGACATGCTCAAGGGACTCGTGCCGGTGCTGATTGCGCAGGCCCTGCATGCCAGCCCGGTCATCCAGTCCGCCACGGCACTGGCCGCCTTTATCGGCCACCTTTATCCGGTGTTTTTCAGCTTCCAGGGCGGCAAGGGCGTTGCTACCGCGCTCGGCGTGGCCTTCGGCCTGTACTGGCCGGTCGGTATGAGTGTCGCCGGCATCTGGCTGCTGATGGCCTTCCTGTTCCGCATCTCCTCGCTGTCCGCACTGACGGCCATGCTGCTGGCGCCGGCCTGTTTCTGGTTATTCAAGCCCGAGCCGGCGTTTATCGGCGTCACGATCGTTATCACCCTCATGCTGTTCTGGCGGCACCGCACCAATATCCGGGATCTCCTGAACGGCACCGAGGGCAGGATCGAATTACGCTCCGGCCGGGACAGGCAAAATCCCGATTGATGCTTCTAAGGGCGTCTGCCTTCATGCTGGCAAACCAGCGGCGACTCGCGCGCGGGAGTGAAACTCCACCGGCTAAAGCTGGATCGATCGGCCATCAGGCTTCAGCAGGCTATTTGTAGGTTCGAATTCATTCGAACAAAACGCTCGATCACCCCCCGTTGTGCGAATAAATTCGCACCTACGCATTACCTCGGCCTCGCCTCCTTCGGGGCTGGCAGCTTATCATCCATCGACTGAAGGCGAGGGGTTTACTGATCCCGTATCGATGGGCCTCTAAAACTACACGGCCTCCAGTTCTTCCAGCGACCAGCGCGGGAACACCCGGACGGCGAGCCCTTCGGTGCGACCGGCCTGCAGCCTCTGGTAACCCGCGCAGGCGATCATGGCGCCGTTATCGGTGCAGAACTCCGGTCGCGGATAGAAAACCCGCCCGCCTTCGCGCCTCATGAGGTCGGAGAGCCGCTCGCGCAGACGCTGATTGGCGCCGACGCCACCGGCCACCACCAGGCGCCCGATCCCGGTTTCGACGAGCGCGCGGCGGCATTTGATCATCAGGGTATCGACCACGGCCTCTTCGAACGCGCGCGCGATATCCGCCCGGTCCTGCGCGCCCTGCGTGGATTCACGCCAGGTATTCAGGGCATAGGTCTTGAGCCCGCTGAAGCTGAAGTCCAGTCCGGGACGGTCGGTCATGGGCCGCGGAAAGCGGTAGCGCGCCGGATCGCCCTGCCGCGCCAGCTCGGCGAGGGCCGGACCGCCCGGATACGGCAGTCCGAGCAGCTTGGCCGTCTTGTCGAAGGCCTCGCCCACGGCATCGTCGATGGAATCGCCCAGCACCCGGTAACGTCCCACCCCGCCGACTTCGACCAGCAGGGTATGACCACCGGAAACCAGCAGCGCGATGAAGGGAAAGTCGGGCGGCTCCGCCTCCAGCATCGGGGCCAGCAAATGTCCCTCCATGTGATGCACGGCAATGGCGGGCACGTTCCAGGCCCAGGCCAGGCTACGCGCCGTCAATGCGCCCACCAGCAGCGCCCCGACCAGTCCCGGGCCGGCCGTATAGGCGACGCCATCCACTTGTCCGGGAGAAATTGCACTGTCTTTCAGCACCTTATTTACCAATGGCAGGAGCTTGCGGACGTGATCACGGGAAGCCAGTTCCGGTACCACACCTCCGTAACGGGCGTGCAGGGCGACCTGGCTGTGCAGGGCATGAGCCAGCAACCCGACGGCGCCGTCATACACCGCCACACCGGTTTCGTCACACGAGGTTTCTATGCCCAGCACACGCATGCTGGGATTATCTACGCCGGTTCTTGTTACACAAGGAAATTTTGCCTTTTTGCCTGGACCTGTATAAAATTCGCAGCCCTCGCTCACTGAGCTGAACAACCGTCTGGAACCTGTATGCCAAATGTACGTGTAAAAGATAACGAACCGTTCGAGATCGCCATGCGGCGCTTCAAGCGTGCCTGCGAAAAGGCCGGCATTCTCGCCGAAGTGCGCCGGCGCGAGTTTTATGAAAAACCCACCCAGGAGCGCAAGCGCAAGCAGGCCGCTGCCGTCAAGCGCACCCAGAAGAAGGTCTCGCGCGAACTCGCTCGCCGCGTTCGTCTCTACTGACCTTCCACAACCATCCCCTCGGCATGTCGCTCAAGGAGCGCATTCAGCAGGACATGAAGGACGCGATGCGGGCCGCTGACAAACCGCGGCTGGGGACCATCCGACTGATGCTGGCGGCGATCAAGCAGAAAGAGATCGATGAACGCAAGGATCTCGACGATGCCGAGGCCACGGTCGTACTCGACAGGATGGTCAAGCAACGACGCGAATCCATCAGCCAGTTCGAAAAGGCCGGTCGCACGGATCTGGTCAATCAGGAGACCGCCGAACTGGCGGTCATCCAGACATACCTCCCCGAACAACTCAGCGAGAACGAACTCAATGCCCTGATCGATGATGCCATGGCGCAAACCGGCGCGGCATCCATCAAGGACATGGGCAAGGTGATGGCACAGCTGAAACCCAGACTGCAGGGCCGCGCCGATATGGGCGCCGTCAGCGCGCTGATCAAGGCTCGACTCGGTTGAGCAACCTGCCTGTGCGGAGTCTTTCCGCATCGGACTGCCGGACCATCGCTGTTGGTCACCGGTACTGCCCGCATCGTCCGAGCGCGACCGACTGAGGCGGGACTGCCCGTTAGGAAAATGTCACCTCGGATGGCTCTTCCGCAATGAAGTGTGCGGAAATCAGCACATAGGGTAACCACTTAAACCGGCCAGGTTGCGCTTGCTCCCTGCGGCGTGCCTGCCGGGCCCTTTCCCGCAAGCGCTTTCCTTCCGACCCTGACCCTTTTACTCTTGTTCCCATGTCCGGCCGGATTCCCCAAGCCTTCATCGACGATCTGCTGACCCGCACCGATATCGTCGATGTTATCGATGCCCGCGTTCCACTCAAAAAAGCCGGGCGCGAATACAAGGCCTGCTGTCCGTTCCATAACGAAAAAACCCCCTCGTTCACCGTCAGCCAAGTGAAGCAGTTTTACCACTGCTTCGGCTGTGGCGTCCACGGCACCGCCATCAGCTTCCTCATGGATTACGAACACATGGAGTTTGTGGAGGCCGTCGAGGAACTCGCCCATATGGCCGGGCTGGAGGTGCCGCGCGAGGCGGCAGCCGAGTCGGCATCGCAGCCACCCACGCAACCCCTTTATGCGCTGCTCGAGGAGGTGTCACGCTATTACCGGCAGCAATTGCGCACCCACCCGCAGGCCGCCCGGGCGGTTGAATATCTCAAACGACGCGGATTGACCGGCGATATCGCCGCGCGCTTCGACATCGGCTTCGCGCCGCCCGGTTGGGACAACCTGGCACGGGCGCTGGGTGGTGATGCCGCGTCACGCGCCGCGTTGCTTGAAACCGGATTGCTCATCGAGCGCACCGATGCCAGCGGCATATACGACCGGTTTCGCGACCGGATCCAGTTCCCCATACGCGACCGGCGCGGCCGTACCGTCGGCTTCGGGGGGCGGGTCCTCGGTGAGGACACCCCCAAGTATCTCAACAGTCCCGAATCATCGATCTTCCACAAGGGCCGCGAACTCTATGGACTGTATGAGGCACGCAAGGCCGTGCGCCGGCTGGATCGCATCCTGGTGGTGGAAGGCTATATGGACGTGGTGGCGCTGGCCCAGTTCGACATCAACTACGCCGTCGCCACCCTGGGGACCTCCACCACGCCCGACCACCTGGAGCGCCTCTACCGCACGGTGCCCGAAGTGGTGTTCTGCTTCGATGGTGACCGGGCCGGGCGCGCCGCAGCATGGCGGGCGCTTGAAAACGCCCTCCCCGTCCTAACCGACGGGCGAGAAGCTCGTTTCCTGTTCCTGCCGGATGGCGAGGATCCCGACACCCTGGTGCGCAAGACCGGCAAGGATGAATTCGAGAACATGATCACGCATTCCGTTCACCTGTCCGATTTTCTCTTCGACCACCTCTCCAGCCAGGTGGACACGGATAGCATCGATGGCCGGGCGCGGCTGGTGGACCTGGCGCGGCCGCTCCTCTCCAGGCTACCCGACAGCATCTTCCGCCAGCTCATGCTGGAGCGGCTGGCACAAATTGCCCGCACCGACAGCAGTCATCTGGCCGATCGCTTCCAGAAACCGGCAGAAAACAGGGGCGTGGCGGGAACAACGTCCGCGATGTCCGCACATGCCACCGGCAGCGGCAAATCACCGGTAAGGGAAGCGATAGCCATGCTGCTGCACCAGCCGGACCTGGCGCAAAAAATCGAAATGCCCCGGATCCCGGAACCCGATGCCACGCCGGGTGTCACACTGTTGCTTGAATTGCTGGAATTGCTGCAGCGGCAACCGGGGTTGAATACCGGGGCGGTACTGGAACACTGGCGCGGTCGCGAGGAAGCACGCTACCTGCACAAGCTGGCACAGTGGACACCTTTGACTGAAAAACTCGACCTGGCGGCGGAAGTGCGCGGCCATTTTAGCCAGATAGCACACCTGATCACCGAGAAGCGCATAAGCGCATTATTGCATGACGAGCGCCATAGAACTCTGAATGACAAGGAAAAACAGGAGCTGAAGACGCTGCTCCAGGCCCGCCATGCCGATGCCAGGCGGTAATTCTGGGGGCAGGGCAAGCCTTGTTTTTCTCTTGGCCGACTATCATATATTAATTATACTGCGCGATTAATTTGACTCCCTTTGCGGTTTCTAATGACGGCAGCGCGCATGCCGCTACAAGTGACTATGGACAAAAATCAACAGTCTCGACTCAAGCACCTGATTGAAAAAGGCAAGGACCAGGGCTTCCTGACCTACGCCGAGGTGAATGACCATCTTCCCGAGGAGATCGTCGATCCGCAGCAGATCGAGGATATCATCGCGATGATCAATGACATGGGTATTCTGGTGCATGAAGTCGCACCGGATGCGGACTCTTTGCTGCTAGCCAGCACCAAGAATTCGGCCGATGATGATGCCGCCGAGGAAGCTGCGGCCACTCTGGTCACCGTGGACAGCGAGTTCGGCCGGACCACGGATCCCGTGCGCATGTACATGCGCGAAATGGGCACAGTCGAACTGCTCACCCGCGAGGGCGAGATCGTGATCGCCAAGCGGATCGAGGACGGCCTGAACCAGGTCTTCGTTGCGCTTGCTTCATTCCCCGAATCCACGGCGACCCTGCTGCGTGCCTTCGAACGCGTGGAAGCCGGCGATATGCGTCTGAACGATCTCATCAGCGGCTTTGTCGATCCCAATGCCGATGAAGAAACGGCACCGCTGGAGGTGGCGCTCGCCCCGCCGCCCGATGATGACAGCATCGACAGTGACGAAGAGGATGCCGAGACGCCCATTGCGGATACCGGACCCGACCCCGAGGAGGCCCGCAAGGTTTTCGCGGAAATGGAGAAAACCTATAGCCAGCTGCAGAAGGCTATCGAGAAAGGCGGCAGTAACCAGGCGCGCATCGAGAAACTGCGCACGCAGCTTGAACAGCAGTTCGTGATGCTGAAGCTGGTTCCGCGCATCGTGGAAATACTGACGGCGAACCTGCGGCGAAACATCGACCGCATACGCTCTCACGAGCGGTCCATCATGGACATCTGCATCAATAATGCCGATATGCCGCGCAAGGACTTCATCACCTCCTTTCCCGACAACGAGACGGACCTGAACTGGATAGACAGGCAGATCAAGGGCAACCACAAATACTCCGCACAACTGGCGCAGTATCGCGATGAAATCCAGCGGATACAGAACAAGCTGATCTCGATTCAGGGGGAAGCCCACCTGTCCATCGCCGAGATCAAGGACATCAATCGGCGCATGTCCATCGGCGAGGCCAAGGCCCGCCGCGCCAAGAAGGAAATGGTGGAGGCCAATCTGCGCCTGGTGATCTCTATTGCGAAGAAATACACCAATCGCGGGCTGCAGTTCCTCGACCTGATCCAGGAAGGCAATATCGGCCTGATGAAGGCCGTGGACAAATTCGAGTACCGGCGCGGTTACAAGTTTTCGAC
>JAHKKL010000091.1 GCA_020027635.1 Gammaproteobacteria bacterium | reverse complement strand
GGGCCCTGGACAGGCGATCGGCCTCGCCTGGCCAGGTCCAGACGGCAAGGGACACGACCTGCTGCTGAATCTCGGCCGCCTGCTTGAAATCACCGGTGGCGGCATAGGCCAGTGCAAGCGCCTCGCGGGCCGGCGGGATGGCCTGCTGCTGTTCGGCCAGCTCGCGCGCCAGTCGGAGCGCCTGCTGCGGATCGGCTATCCCCTTATCCTTGCTGGTGGCGAGCAGGCTGATCAAGCGGAGGGTAAACAGCGGCTGTTCCGGGGAATATTGCACCGCCGCCTCGAGGGCGGCCTTGAGTTGCGCCACGGGAGCGCCGGTTTTATCGAGGGTGTCCAGATAAAACAGACGCGCCGGTACGTTTTGTGGATCGTCCGCGACGGCAGCGGCGTAATGGCGCTGCGCGCTGGTGTAGTCGCCCTGGCGCCAGTAGTAATTGGCCAGATAAAAATGCGCGCCGCCGTGCCCTGGATCGTGTTCCAGTACCCCCTGGTAATAGCTCTCGGCCACGGCGGCATCACCTGCCTCGTCAGACAGCACGCCTAGCAGGAACAGTCCTAGGGTGTTGTCCGGCTGCAGGGCAACCGCCCGTTCGAGCGCCTGACGGGCTTCGCTCTTCCGGTCTGTCAGATAGAGGGTGCGGGCGTAACTGACTCGCGCGGTGGCATTGTCCGGTTCCGATTCGAGCCCCTTTGCGAAGGCAGCGGCGGCCGCCTCATAGTCGCGTTCCTGAATGGACTTCATGGCCCGAGTGAAATACCGTATGGCGCTGTTTTTCATGGCGTCCAGTTCGTCAACCAGCGAATCCTTCACGGCAGGCAGTCGGTCACCGCGTTGCGCCAGATGCTCTTTGGCCTCCGCGTCGCGTTTTACCGCATGCAGGGCCTGCGCCAGCGGATAATGAATCCGCGTTGCCGCGGTGTCGAACTGCAGCGCCTTGCTGAAATCGTCGATGGCGCTTGCATAGTCGCGCCGCAGCAGGGCGATCTGTCCGAGGCCGAACAGCGCGGGCGCCTCCAGGCCCTGCCTACTGGCGACTTCCCGGTAGGCCGTCTCTGCCCTGTCTGTTTCGTTGAGATCAAACCAGGCGTCGGCCATGCGCAATGTCAGTGGAGGGTAATCGGGTTTCAATGACCGGGCGTGCTCGTAGCGCGTCAGTGCAAGTTCGGTTTGACCGGTTTGGTCCGCAAGCCAGGCGGCGTAATAGGCCCAGCGGAAATTCTCCGGGTCTAGGCGCATGGCATTTTGGAAACACGGCTCCGCCGACTGGCGCAGAAAGCTGGCCAGGTACAGTCCGCCCAATTCGCCATAGGCCTTGGCCAGTTCCGCGGCGGATACATCAGGTTTCAGCAGCGCGGCGTTGACGGTGTTGCGCACCTCGTCAAGCCCGGACCGGATGTCGGCCGCCTGCCCTTCAAGGTTTGGCACGGGCACGGGCAGCAGTTTGCCGGCCCAGGTCCCAGGGAGACTGGCGACGTTATCCTCGGCGAGCGCCACGGCCCCGGCCAGCTGAACCAGCAGGACCAGCGCAAGGCGAAGTCCGTTCATGCGCATGGAGGTCATCACTCGCCGGCCGGCTGGGTGATCGTCAGCGTGGTATCGATCTGCGCGACCGGCACGTTCTGTATCCGGCCATTCGGCCAGCCCACGGTCAGGGTGTCCACCTGTTGCGCAACGCCCAGCCCGAAGGTCACCGGGAGTTCGGCCTGGGACAGGTAACTGTGCGTCGGCATGACAATGCGCCGCTGGGTCACCCCGTCCGCGGTCAGCGTCAGCACGGCGCCGATGGCATTGCGGTTCACCGTGCGCCCTTCCAGCTTGACCCGCAGCCAATGATGGCCGAGGTGCTGGTCATTGCGAAACAGCACCGCGCGCCGGCCGTTCTGCGTCACGACGACGTCCAGGTCGCCATCGCCGTCGATGTCGGCGTAGGCCGCTCCCCGTCCCACCAGAGGCATGGACAAGTCGCCGGTGTCCTGCGCCAGGACGAACCGTACGCGACAGGCATCGCCGCAGTTCCAGAACAGCTGCGCCGGCTGGGCATAGGTCTGGCTGGGCTGCACGACGTTGATCTCGCTCTCCAGGTGACCGTTGGCCTGGAAGATATCGAGGCGGCCGTCGAGATCGTAATCGAAAAAGAACAGGCCAAAGGTCAGCGCCAGGCGCGAGGCCGGGCCAAAACCCTCGAGGATGGCCTCATCGGCAAACGGCGCATGACCGTCCTCGGTGACAAACAGGGAACTCATCTCGTTGGCGAAATTGCCGATGCCGATGCCCAGATCCTTGTCGTTGCGGAAGTAGGCCGCATCGATGCCCATGGCGCCGGTGGCTTTGCCGTTACGATCGTAGGCGATGCCTTCCAGGGCGCCGATTTCCTCGAAACGGCCGTTGCCGAGGTTGTGGTAGAGGAAATTCCTGACGGTGTCATTGGAGATAAACAGGTCGATCCAGCCGTCCTGGTCATAATCGACCGGGGCGACACCCAGGGTCTTGCCCTCCGGCATGCCACTCACCGGGTCGGTGACGGTGATTCCGGCCGCCAGCGACACGTCGCTGAAGCGGCCATTGCCCTCATTGCGGTACAGGCGGTTATTGGCGCCGGTGAAATGATTGGGGGCGCCGAAGGCGCGTCCCAGGCCGGTCAGCTGAAAGCCGATTTCGAGATCTATCTTGCGCGACCAGAGCACGTAGTTGCCGACAAACAGGTCCAGATCGCCGTCGTTGTCGTAGTCGATGAAGGCGGCGGCCGTGCTCCAGTCGGTGTCCAAGCCGGCGACATCGGCCTGCGCGGTGACATCGACAAACCGTCCATGGTCGTTTCTGAGCAGCAGGTTCTTGCCCAGGGTCGTGATGTACAAATCCGTCCAGCCATCGTTGTCATAATCGCCGACGGCCGCGCCCATACCGAAGCAGGTGATCATGAGGCCGGCTTCCGCGGTCACATCGGTAAACCGGCCATGCCCGTCGTTGCGGTAAAACGCCAGGGTGGGCGCCGGTTCCCGCTCCTTGCCCGGCCACCACATGGAGTTGACCAGCAACAGATCCTGGTCGCCGTCATTGTCGTAATCGAGGAAAGCCGCTCCGCTCCCGATCGTCTCCGGCATTAGCTTCTCACCGGTACTGCCGTTGACGTGCACGAAGTTGATGCCTGCTTCACGAGTGATATCGGTGAACGTCACGGGTGGCGGTGCCTGCGGCGGCGTGCCTTCGTCGATGACCGGTCCGGAGACGAGAGCCTCCTCGACCGCTTGCGGTTTCGCGTTCTCCCGCGTGTAGTACCAGATGCCCGTGCCCGCCAAAATAAGCGCCACGATGATGGCAAGGGAACGGTAAAAGGCCGTACGAATGAGCGCTTCGCGCTGCTCCAGATTCATCGTTTGTTTGTCTTTATCCATGGCGTTGGTAATATTTGCGGACCGTAGCCGTTTATCGCGGGGTATGGCCGGTGTCGACCTGCTGGCGGTTCAGGTTATAAATGGCAATTGCGGCGGCGGCATGGTCGGCGGCCGGGTTGGTGCTGCGGTGTCTGGCGACGGCCTGCTCGATGGCATGATCATCAGGCCGGTATTTCTCGTGCAGGGCGCGGTGCTGTTCCGCCAGTTCGGTTTCACCGAGTTCGGTATAGACCACCGCCAAATTGTAATGAGCGGTGAGATCCTCTGGATCGATTGCCAGTGTTTTCAGGAACCAGTCGCGGGATTCTTCTAGCAGGTCATGGCGTGTCGCCTGCTTCGATTCGCCCCTTTCCTGCCGTGCGCGCTCGAACAGCGTGCGTCCCAGCATGTTCAGAACCCGGATATCGTAGGAAAAATCAAACCCCCGCTGGCGGGCCAACTGGAAGCGGGTATCGATAAGATACCGGAATGACTCGATGGCCTCATCGAGATGGCCGTTTTCCCGGTCGATGAGGGCACTGAACCAGGCGATGGTCCAGGATGGCGCCGGCGGTTCCCCGTTGCTGGCGCGACGCAGGGCGCGGGCGGCTTCCTCCAGCCGGCCTTCGCTGAAATAGACACGTGCCAGGTTGAGCGGGCCATTGGCATCCTGCAGTGATTCAACCTGATCGAAGGCCTGTTCGGCCTGGCGTAGTTCCCCCTTGGCGTCACCCCCGCCTTCCAGCAACAGAGCGATACCGTAGTCATTCCAGCGCTTGGCGGCCTCGATCGCGGGGGTTTGCCCGGCTGTGCCGTCCGTCTGACCCACCACGGGCAGTATGATGGCGTCCTTGGTCATGGTGGTTACGGGCAGGTCATTGGGGGTAAAGGCATCACCCTGCACATGACGCAGGTAGGTGGTATCGAACTTGCGGTAGTTGAGACTGGCTTCGATCCGCACCGGTCCACGAACATTCTCGGGCACCTGCAGGAGGTAGTGCACGACCGCCGCTGCACCGGGTGGAATCTGGTGGTTATAAAGCGGAACGAAGATGTCCTGGGCGTTGCGCCGGTCGATACGGTTACCGTTTTTGTCGAGTACGTAGGCATTGACGAAATAAGACCAGGGATCGACCTCGCCGGTTTCATTCCGGCTGCCGCTGCGCCCGATGATGCGGCCGTCGGCCGTCGCGGTCACGTCCACCCACAGTTCATTGGAATCCGCCGTGCCCTGGGTGAGCAGGTGCCCGACGCCGGTGGTACGCAGCACGATTTCGACCAGATAACGCTTCCCGGGCACCAGTTGTGGCAGCTCCGGTCGCAGGGGCGCGTGCAGGCGTCCTTCGATTGTTCCGTCTTCCTTGATGCCGAAGATATCGATGCGGGTGACATCCTGCAGCCGCTTCTGCTCTGCCTCCATGACCTGGTCCGGCAGATTGAGCAGGTGCGCGATGCCGGTATTGGCGCCGGGAAACTGGTGCAGATGAACGCTGCGGATACCGCTGTCGTCGAAATCGCGGGCAGCGGGGTCGTCGGAGGGTTTCAGCGCCATATGACAATTGCTGCAGCGGGCGACTGCATGTTCGGGATAATAGAAGCTGTCGATGCGGTGACCCGAGACGCCGCTCAAGAGAAAGCTGTCGTAATGGTCCTGTCCGCGCAGCCAGCGGTAGCCATTCACCTCCTGCGGGATATGCACCTTATGGCACAGAGAACAGAATTCGGCGCTGCGATGAAACGGCTGTAGAAGGGTCTTCTTGTGAAATTCCGGCTTGGCCCTGATCAGTTGATGGTTGATGCCCTTGAACAGGGTGGATTGGCTGTAGGCGAACGGATAGGACGGCGGGTCGACAATGGTGTAGTCGCCGTTGCCGCGCACGCTGTTCAGCTTGGTGATGGCATGGCAGCTCACGCAGGTGATGCCGGCCTTTGCCGTCGGATCATTGTCCATGTCGTAGGAGGGATCATCGAAGCGCCCGCTGAACAGGGGCACCGGGTCATGACAGCCCGCGCAGAATCGCGACGCCTGCACGCTGCCATCGCGCTTGTGCACCACCTCGCGGGTTTCCTTGACGCTGAAGTTGTAGGCCGGATTGTTGAAGGAACTGAAGCGGTGCACGCTGTGTTCGTGGCTGGCGGCGATATCGCCGTGGCACTCCTTGCATTCCTCGTCCGTCATCATGTGACTGGGCGGAATCGTCTCGCTGCCCACGATGACTGCCAGGGACGGAGGAAATTTCGCCATGCTATCCGTTCCCCCCCATACCCTGGTTCCCACGTGCACCAGGATCATGGCGGCGGCAAAACCCGCCGCGGCGAATGACCAGCGGACAGCACCCCTCCAGCGTATGGGCGGACCGGCGAGTCGGTGCAGGACGAACAGCCAGGCAATGGCGAAAGGGCTGACGACATGAATCCAGTAGCTGATGCGCCGGATAAGGGGATCATTGACCTCCAGAAAACTGAAACGCGTCAGCAGCAGGCCCGTCAGCAATACCAGCATGAGCCCGGTGAACAACGCAATACCGGCGCGGATGGCGTAACGGTTGGGACGCGACCAGGCTCGACGCATGTGGCCGATCGCAAAGATGATTACCGGTACCGTCAGCAGCAGGCCCAGCACCAGATGAACGAGGAACATCAGCAGGTAGAAATAGTCCTGATAGATTTCGTTGCCGGTCTGCTCGAGGATGGTGATGGCGCTCAGGTACACCGAATTCACCACCAACAGCGAGAACAGCAGGAAAACGACGCCGAGCAACCGTCCCAGACGAGCGTCTATCACCGGTCTGCCGGTTTTTGCTTCTGCATCCGCTGAAACCATGGAATCCGCCTTGATAAGCATTTCAGGACTCTTCTGCCGCAGTCCTGCGGCTCTGCCAAGCCATTGAAAAACCGCCTGATACCCCATGCACCGGTCGGGACAAAGGCGCATGGCGGGAGCCCGGCATCCGCTGTCCGTCAACAGGGTGGAATAGTTACCGTATCAGCACTGCCGCGGGTATGACATTAATCAACCGATCGGGATTTTTCCACCTTACCGCCTGCCGGAATATGGCCGGGTGCAGCATATGCAAAAATACTGCATATAATTACAGCAGCGGAGCCGCCCCGCGCCGCGTGCACGCCCTTGATAATCCCTGACCGCGGAAACCTTCTCATGCCCTCTTCCAGCCGCTTATCCAGCGTGGAATGCCCGGATCTTACCCGCTGCTGCCCGGTGATCTGGCCGCGGGCCATCGTGCTGGTGGACATGGACGCCTTCTTCGCCGCCATCGAACAGCGGGACCGTCCCGAATGGCGCGGCCATCCCGTGGCGATCACCAACGGCCGTCAGGGTACCTGCATCATCACCTGCTCCTACGAGGCGCGCGCCTATGGTATCAAAACCGGCATGCGTCTGAAAAAGGCGCGCCGGCTGTGCCCGGAACTGATCCAGTGCCCGGCGCACCCGGAGCGCTACGCGGCCACCTCGGCGGCGATCATGCAGGCGCTGCAGGAT
>JAHKKL010000090.1 GCA_020027635.1 Gammaproteobacteria bacterium | reverse complement strand
GGCGGGCGGCACACGCCGTTTTTCAATGGTTACCGGCCGCAGTTTTATTTTCGCACGACGGACGTGACGGGGGCGTGCGATCTGCCGGAGGGTGTAGAGATGGTGATGCCCGGTGACAACGTGAAGATGACGGTGTCGCTGATTGCGCCGATTGCGATGGAAGAGGGGCTGCGTTTTGCCATCCGCGAGGGTGGACGCACCGTGGGCGCCGGCGTCGTCGCGAAGATCGTCGAGTAATCCAAGGTGTAGGAGCGGCCTTGGCCGCGAACCGTTCGCGAGCAAGCTCGCTCCTACAGGTGAATTGATCAACATAAGCAGACAACCATGAGCAACCAGAGAATCCGGATACGCCTGAAGGCCTTTGACCATCGGCTGATTGACAAGTCGGCGGCGGAGATCGTCGAGACGGCGAAACGCACCGGTGCGCAGGTACGGGGCCCGATCCCGCTGCCCACCAAGACGGAGCGCTTCACCATCCTGATTTCACCGCACGTCGACAAGGACGCGCGCGACCAGTACGAGATCCGGACCCACAAGCGCTTGATGGATATCGTGGACCCCACGGACAAGACGGTGGATGCCCTGATGAAACTGGATCTGGCGGCCGGCGTCGATGTCCAGATCAGGCTTAACTGACGGGGTCCGTACACTGCGGGATTGATGAAATGACTATCGGAATCGTTGGACGCAAGGCGGGCATGACACGCATCTTCACCGAGGAAGGCGTTGCCGTGCCCGTGACCGTGATTGCGGTCGAGCCAAACCGTGTCACCCAGGTCAAGACCGTTGAAACCGACGGCTATCGCGCCCTGCAGGTGACCACCGGCACCCGCCGCGCCTCGCGCGTGACCCGGCCCATGGCGGGCCACTATGCCAAGGCCGCGACCGAGGCCGGCCGGGGCTTGTGGGAGTTCCGCCTCGAAGACGGGGAAGGTGATGGCATCGGGGTGGGCAGCGAGCTCCGGGTCGATCTGTTCCAGGCGGGCCAGAGCGTGGATGTGACCGGTACCGTCATCGGCAAGGGCTTCGCCGGCACGGTCAAGCGCCACCACTTCAGTATGCAGGACGCCACGCACGGCAACTCGCTGTCGCACCGCGCGCCGGGTTCCATCGGCCAGAACCAGACCCCGGGTCGCGTGGTCAAGGGCAAGAAGATGTCCGGCCACATGGGTAATGTACGGCGCAGCATCCAGAACCTGGAAGTCGTGCGCGTCGACTCCGAACGCAACCTGCTGCTGCTCAAGGGCGCGGTACCGGGAGCGCAGGGCGGCGACCTCATCATTCGTCCGGCAGTGAAAGCGGGCTAGGAGCGGCATCATGGAATTGCAGTTGCATGGCGGTGGTTCGGGGTCGGTGCGGGTGTCGGACGACACCTTTGCGCAGGATTTCCGCGAGGCTCTGGTGCACCAGGTGGTGACGGCCTGTCTCGCCGGTGCACGCGCCGGCACCGCCAAGCAGAAAACGCGCGGCGAGGTGAGCGGCGGCGGAAGCAAGCCCTGGCGGCAGAAGGGTACCGGCCGTGCGCGCGCCGGCACATCGCGCAGTCCCCTGTGGCGCACCGGCGGCAAGATCTTCGCGGCGCGCCCGCGCGACTATACGCAGAAGATCAACCGCAAGATGTACCGCCTCGCGATGCGCTCCATCCTGTCCGAGCTGGTCCGGCAGGATCGCCTGGTCGCCGTCGAATCGTTTGATGTCGAGGCGCCGAGGACCCGGGAGCTGGTCGGCAAGCTCAAGCTGCTGGGGCTCGACAATGTACTGATCGTGACCGATTCGCCGGATGACAAGCTGTACCTCGCGGCGCGCAACCTGCCGCGGGTGGCCGTGTGCGAGGCATCGGGCGTGGATCCCGTCAGCCTGGTCGGTTTTGACAAGGTCGTGGTCACGACCAGTGCACTCAGGCAGATAGAGGAGCGTCTGGCATGAACCAGGAACGTCTGATGAAGGTGCTGCTGGCGCCGGTGATTTCGGAGAAGAGTTCGCGCGTCGCCGACGCCAACCGGCAGTTCGTGTTCAAGGTGCTGCCGGGCGCGAGCAAGCCGGAGATTCGCCAGGCGGTGGAACTGATGTTCGATGTCAAGGTGAAGGGCGTGCAGACTTCCAGCGTGCACGGCAAGACCAAGCGCTTCGGCCAGACGATGGGCCGGCGCGTGAACTGGAAAAAGGCCTATGTGACCCTGGCCGAAGGTCATGACATCGATTTCATGGGTAAGGAGTAAGCCGTCCGCGACAGCGGATCGCCGCAAAGGTTGAAGATATGCCACTGGTAAAAGCAAACCCGACATCACCCGGACGCCGCTTCGTCGTCAAGGTGGTAACGCCCGGCCTGCACAAGGGCCGTCCGCATTCCGCGCTGGTCACCACCAAGGCCAAGAACGGCGGCAGGAACAATGCCGGGCGCATCACCACCCGGCATCAGGGCGGCGGCCACAAGCAGCTTTATCGTCTGATCGATTTCAAGCGGGACAAGACCGGCGTGCCGGCCCGGGTGGAACGCATCGAATACGATCCGAACCGTTCGGCGCATATCGCCCTGCTGCTCTACGCCGATGGCGAACGACGCTACATCCTCGCGCCAAAGGGCGTGGCGGCCGGCAACGAGCTGCGCAGCGGCAGCGATGCGCCCATCAAGGCGGGCAATGCCATGCCGCTGCGCAATGTGCCCGTCGGCAGCATGGTGCACAATGTCGAGATGAAGCCCGGCAAGGGTGGTCAGCTGGCCCGCAGCGCGGGCAGCAGCGTGCAGCTGGTCGCCCGCGAAGGCGATCATGCCACCCTGCGTCTGCGCTCCGGCGAGATGCGCAAGGTGCTGGCGGACTGCATGGCCACCATCGGCGAGGTCGGCAATATCGAACACAACCTGCGCACGCTGGGGAAGGCTGGCGCCAAGCGCTGGCGCGGCATACGTCCGACGGTGCGCGGCGTCGCCATGAACCCGGTCGATCATCCGCACGGCGGCGGCGAGGGCAGGACATCCGGTGGACGGCATCCGGTCAGCCCCTGGGGCACGCCGACCAAGGGCTACCGTACGCGCAGGAACAAGCGCACCAGCGGCATGATCATCAGACGCCGCCACAACAAGTAATCACGAGGATCAGCAACCGTGCCACGCTCGATTAGAAAGGGACCGTTCATTGATACCCATCTGCTGAAGAAGGTGGAACAGGCGGTCGCGGAAAACAGCAAGCGACCGATCAAGACCTGGTCGCGGCGCTCGATGGTCATACCGGATATGGTGGGTCTGACGATCGCCGTGCACAACGGGCGCCAGCACGTGCCGGTGCTCGTCAACGAAAACATGGTCGGACACAAGCTGGGCGAGTTCGCCCTGACGCGGACCTTCAAGGGTCATGCGGCCGACAGGAAGGCGAAGTAAGGGGACAGAATGATGCAGGTCAGTGCGACATTGAAGCATGCGCGGATTGCGCCGCAGAAGTGCCGGCTGGTTGCCGACCAGATACGCGGTCTTCCGGTTGAAAGGGCATTGAACGTGTTGACCTTCAGCCCGAAGAAGGCCGCCGCGATGGTGCGCAAGGTGCTGGAGTCGGCCATCGCCAACGCGGAACACAATGAAGGCGCGGATATCGATGAGCTCAGGGTGGCCTCGATCTGCGTCAACGAGGGCCGGACACTGAAGCGCTTCCAGGCGCGCGCCAAGGGCCGGGGCAACCGTATACTCAAACGCAACAGCCATATCACCATTACGGTGGGCGACAAGTGAATTCAAACTGGTAGAGGCGCATAGCGGCATGGGTCACAAAGTACATCCAACAGGCATCAGGCTCGGCATCGTCAAGGACTGGACGTCCACGTGGTATGCCGACTCGAGACATTATGCCGACTACCTCAATACGGATCTGGAGATCCGCGAGTTCATCAAGAAACGCCTTTCCCAGGCGTCGGTGAGCCGCGTGCAGATTTCCCGTCCGGCGCACAATGCCCTGATCACGATACATACCGCGCGCCCCGGCATCGTGATCGGCAAGAAGGGAGAGGATATCGACCGCCTGCGCAAGGAGGTGTCCGCGCGCATGGGTATCCCGGTCAATATCAACATCGAGGAGATACGCAAGCCGGAACTGGACGCCTACCTGGTCGCGGAGAGCGTCGCCCAGCAGCTGGAACGGCGCATCATGTTCCGCCGCGCCATGAAGCGGGCGGTCAGCAACGCCATGCGCATCGGCGCCGAGGGCATCAAGATCAACGTCGGCGGGCGTTTGAACGGCGCGGAAATCGCACGCTCCGAGTGGTATCGCGAGGGACGGGTGCCGCTGCATACGCTGCGTGCCGACATCGACTACGGCGTGGCGGAGGCCAACACCACCTACGGCAAGATCGGCGTCAAGGTATGGATCTTCAAGGGCGAGGTGTTTGACAAGGGCGAAGAGGCCGAGGCGGAAACCGCCCGCCCTGCGGCATCCTGATAACGGAGTGCATCCATGTTACAGCCCAAGAGAACCAAATTCCGCAAGAAGCAGACGGGGCACAACCGCGGCTACGCCCAGCGCGGCAACAAGGTCAGTTTCGGCGAATACGCGCTCAAGGCGACGGCGCGCGGGCGCATGACGGCCCGCCAGATCGAGGCGGCGCGGCGGGCGATTTCCCGCCACGTCAAGCGCGGCGGCAAACTCTGGATCCGCGTGTTCCCGGATGTGCCGATTACGAAGAAGCCCATCGAGGTGCGCATGGGCAAGGGCAAGGGCAACGTCGAGTACTGGATCGCGCAGATCCAGCCGGGCCGCGTGCTCTATGAAATCGACGGCGTCTCGGAGGAGATCGCCCGTGAGGCATTCAAGCTGGCGGCCGCCAAGCTGCCGTTCAAGACAACCTTCGTGACGCGGACGGTGATGTGATGAAAGCGGCGGAACTACGCAACAGATCGGTCAGTGAACTGCGGATGGAACTGCATAACCTGCTGCGCGAGAGGTTCAACCTCTACATGCAGCGCGGCACCGGGCAGCTGTCGCGTCCGGACCAGGTGTACAAGGTGCGCAAGGACATCGCGCGTATCAATACGGTGATTAACGAGAAGATCAGGGCGGGTGAGTCATCATGAGCGAGACTACGGAAGTAACGCGCACCGTCACCGGCAGGGTCGTCAGCAACAAGATGGACAAGACGGTAACCGTGCTGATAGAGCGCAAGGTCAAGCATCCCATCTACGGGAAATACATACGCCGTTCGTCGAAGCTGCATGTGCATGACGAACAGAACGCCTGCCAGGAAGGCGATACGGTGACCATAGAACAGTGCCGCCCCATTTCGAAGACCAAGGCGTGGCGGCTGGTCGATATTATCGAGCGCGGCGAGTAGCCGGGCGCATCCCGGCAGCGGGAAACCTACGGACGGAATGCAAGCATGATACAGATGCAATCAATACTGGATGTCGCCGACAACAGCGGAGCCCGCCGTCTGATGTGCATCAAGGTGCTGGGCGGTTCACACCGGCGCTATGCCGGCATCGGTGACATCATCAAGGTCAGCGTGAAGGAAGCCATACCGCGCGGCAAGGTGAAGAAGGGCGACGTCTATAACGCGGTCGTGGTGCGCACCCGCAAGGGCGTGCGCCGCCAGGACGGTTCGCTGATCCGCTTCGACGGCAACGCCGCCGTGCTGCTGAACAACCAGCTGCAACCGATCGGTACACGTATCTTTGGCCCGGTGACCCGAGAGCTGCGCAGCGAGCGCTTCATGAAGATCATCTCGCTGGCACCGGAAGTATTGTAGGACAGGACCATGCGCAGAATCAGAAAGGGTGACGAAGTCGTGGTGATCGCGGGCAAGGACAAGGGCAAGCGCGGCAACGTCATGCGCGTCATGCCGGACGGCCGTGTCCTGGTCTCCGATATCAACATGGTAAAGCGGCACACCAAGCCCAATCCGGGCCGCGGCGTTCCCGGCGGCATCATCGAGAAGGAAATGCCCGTCGATCCGTCCAATATCATGTTGTACAACCCGCAAACCAGCAAGGGTGACCGGGTCGGTTTCAGGACCCTGGGAGATGGTCGCAAGGTGCGTTATTTCAAGTCCACCAGTGAAGTGGTGGACATCTGATCTGATGGAATGAAGATATGGCCAGGCTGCAGGAATATTATCGCGACACCGTGGTCAAACAGCTCCAGGAGCAGTTTGGCTACAAGAACGTCATGGAGATCCCGCGTCTCACCAAGATCACGATCAACATGGGCGTGGGCGAGGCCGTCGGCGACCGCAAGGTGATCGACAACGCCGTCGCCGACATGACGAAAATCGCCGGCCAGAAGCCGGTGGTCACGCTGGCGCGCAAGTCCGTCGCAAGTTTCAAGCTGCGTGAAGGCTGGCCCGTCGGCTGCATGGTGACGCTGCGGCGCGAGCATATGTACGAATTTCTCGATCGGCTGATCAGCATCGCCATACCGCGAATCCGCGACTTCCGCGGCCTGAACACCAGGTCGTTCGACGGCCGCGGCAACTACAACATGGGTGTTCGCGAGCAGATCATCTTTCCGGAAATCGACTACGACAAGATCGATACCCTGCGTGGGCTTGATATCACGTTTACGACAACCGCGAAAACGGACCAGGAAGGACGCGCGCTGCTCTCGGCGTTCAACTTCCCGTTCAGGAACTGAGGTAGGAACATGGCAAAGAATTCCATGATTGCCCGGGAAGTGAAGCGGGCGCGTACCGTAAAGCGGTATGCCGCCAGGCGCGCCGAACTGAAGGCCGTCATCAAGAACCCGAACAGTACCGACGAAGCGCGCGATGAGGCCCAGCTCAAGCTGCAGGAACTGCCGCGTGACGCCAGCCCGACCCGGCAGCGCAACCGCTGTCGCATCACGGGGCGTCCGCACGGCTACTACCGCAAGTTCGGACTGGCAAGGAACAAGCTCCGCGAGGCCGCCATGCGTGGCGA
>JAHKKL010000089.1 GCA_020027635.1 Gammaproteobacteria bacterium | reverse complement strand
TCGGTCTCCTCTCCTTTCGTTTCGATGGTTGATAACACCTCCATCGTGGCGCATTCGACGCCGGGTTAAAAGGGGGAGGAGACCATCACATCACCCTACGTCGATTAAGTGAGCGGGTGTCGCCGCGGTAACTTTTCAGAATATTCAGGATGAGAGTGGATTCCATGGGAAAAAATGTCGTGGTCATCGGGACCCAGTGGGGTGATGAGGGCAAGGGTAAGGTGGTCGATCTGCTGACCGATCGGGCGGACGCCGTGGTGCGTTTCCAGGGCGGCCACAACGCCGGCCACACGCTGGTCATCGACGGCAGGAAGACGGTGCTGCACCTGATACCCTCGGGCATCCTGCGCGAGAACGTCCAGTGTCTCATCGGCAACGGCGTGGTGCTCTCGCCCGCGGCCTTGCTCGAAGAGCTGGCCATGCTGGAGGCGATCGGTGTCCCGGCGCGTGAGCGGCTGCGCATCAGCGAGTCCTGCCCGCTGATCCTTCCCTATCACATCGCGCTCGATCATGCGCGCGAGGCGGCACGGGGCAAGAAGGCCATCGGCACGACCGGACGCGGCATCGGCCCGGCCTACGAGGACAAGGTTTCACGCCGGGGTCTGCGCCTCGGCGAGCTGCTGGAACCGGACCACTTCAGGGAGCGCCTGCGCGAGGTCATGGACTATCACAACCATGCCCTGCGGCATTATTTCAAGGCGGAGCCGGTGGACTATGCCACGGTCCTCGACGAGGCCCTGGCCCAGGGCGAGCAGATCGCCCCCATGGTCGCGGACATCCCCGGCCTGCTGCACGCCATGCGCGCGGAAGGCCGGAACATCATGTTCGAGGGCGCCCAGGGGGCACTGCTCGACATCGATCACGGCACCTACCCCTACGTGACCTCGTCGAACACGACGGCCGGAGGCGCGGCCTGCGGCAGCGGCGTGGGGCCGCGCGACCTCGACTATGTGCTCGGCATCGTCAAGGCCTATACCACCCGCGTCGGGGCCGGGCCGTTTCCCACCGAACTGTTCGATGCGGACGGGCGGCATCTCGGCGAGAAGGGGCATGAGTTCGGCGCGACCACCGGGCGCCGGCGGCGCTGCGGCTGGCTGGATATCGTGTCGCTGCGCCGCTCGCTGGCCATCAACAGCGTCACCGGCATGTGCATCACCAAGCTCGATGTGCTCGACGGACTGCAGACCCTGCGCATCGGCGTGGCCTACCGGCTGGACGGCAGAACGGTGACGACCTCGCCCGTCGGGGCAGACCTGATGGAACGCTGCGAACCCGAGTACATCGAAATGCCGGGCTGGTCCGAATCCACGGTGGGGGCCAGAACGCGGCAGGAACTGCCGTCGATGGCACAGGCCTATCTGGATCGGATCGAGGAACTATGCGGTGTGCCGATCGATATCATCTCCACCGGTCCGGACCGTGCCGACACCATCGTCCTGAGGCATCCGTTCGCAGCCGGCTGATGGAAAGATGGTCCCCGGGACGAATTAAACCCTTATCTCGGTAAATGGCCACGTAAGTACACGGAAAAACACGGACAGTTTTAACGTCCCCGATAGGGGATCAGTAAACCCCTCGCCTTCAGGCGATGGGTGATAAGCTGCCAGCCCCGAAGGGTGCGAGGCAGAGGTAAATGTGTAGGTGCGAATTCATTCGCACAACGGGCCGTGATTGAGCGTTTTGTTCGAATGAATTCGAACCTACAAATAGCCTGCACTGAAGCCTGATGATGAGTTAGCGTCGCATGACGGTAATCGGCCGTATGGGCGATCGATACGGCTTTCAGCCGTAACTTAAAGCCATCGGCTTTAGTATGTAGCCTGGGTTGAGCGACAGCGAAACCCGGGTTTCACTGGGTTCAACCCATGCTACCTCCTACTAAAACGCCAACAGCGTGGCTGCGGGGATCCCGGACAGAAATGAGGATCCTGCTCGGGTGGCTGGCGCGTACCCGCTATTTTGACCGCAGTTTTTTCGCCAGCGCCATCACCATCGGCTTCAACTCCTTCTGTTTCAGCCGTTTCACCGCCTGCTTCGGGGTAACCCACTCGCGGCCGCGATGGCTTTCCTCCCATTTCCTCTCCGGTACGAGGTGGGTGACCTCCATGGCGAAGACCTCGACGCGGCAGCCGGCGCCCCATTTTTTACAGGTATAGGCGCCGAGCGACCTATCGTATACCCGTCCTTCCACCCCGGCCTCCTCCCATGCCTCCTTGGCGGCTGATTCCCGGGCGGAGAGTCCGGGGTCCATGATTCCCTTGGGGACGATCCAGTGTTTCCTGTTGCTGGAATAAATGACGAGAATTTCCGGTTTGCCCTTGCGCAGCCGGAAGGGAATCACGGCGGACTGGTTGTAATAATAGGCCGGCCGCCGGCGCCGCCCGGGACCGTCCGGCGCCGGATACGGGAATTTCCTCGGCAGTGCGGCGGGCCGCGTCAGTCCCGCGAGGCTGGCGCAACCCGGAGCAAGATGGCGCCAGTCATCCGGAATGACGAGCCTGGCGAGCGTCGCCGTCGGCAGGATCTTGCCGTCCTTCGCCGCCGCAATCCTTTCCGGCAGCAGGAAGGCGAGCAGTTTCTCCAGCCCCGGGTTGTGCCCGACCAGCAATACCCGCTGCGCCTGCCGCGGGGAGTCCGCGAGCACCCCGCGCAGTTCCTCGAGGCCGGCCTCGTAGATCCGTTCGTCCAGGTGGATGGAGCGCGTACCGATCGCCATCGCCTTGCAGGCTTTCGCGGCCGTCGCACTGGCGCGTTCGGCCGGCGAACTGACCACGTGATCGGGCACCAGACTCTGCTGCGTCAGCCAGCTTCCCACGCGCTGGGCGTTGCGTTTGCCCTGGATCTTCAGCGGACGGTGGAAATCATCGCTGCTGACGCCCCAGTCGGACTTGCCATGGCGCAGCAGCAGCAGTTCACGTGGCATGGCGGTCATCTCCGTTACTTAAAGCCATCGGTAGCAATGCCACATGACGAACAGATGGGCGAGGCGGCACACGCCGTAAATCCGGCCATGGGGGCTCGCCGGCGGCCAGCGCGCGGCCTCAACCGAATACCGCCCGGGGTGAGTGCTTGAAGTCCCTGGCGAGGATATCAATGGTAATGCGCATGATCTCCCGGAAGACCTTGTCCCGGTCATTGTTGTCGACGATGGGAATGTTGGTCCGGTCGGCCTCGGACAACAGATAGGATTGCAGGCGCCAGATCTCGTCAAAATGCTTGAGGTAGCGTTCCGCGCGGCGCTGCGGCGCATCGGTGCTGCGCCCGCTGATGCGCCGTTGCAGCCGCTTGCGCTTGAGTATGCCGAGCATGATCGGGATGACGATCGCCTCCTTGTCGATCTTCAGCTTCTCGATGAATGCCGGATGGATGTGCACGCCTTCGAGGATCAGCGAAACCCGTTCACGCAGGGCGCGCTGTATCACCGCCTCGATCGCCACGGACAGCAGGTCCGCCTGGGTCCGGTAGCCGTGTATCAGCAGCGCCTCCGGTATCTTGGTGAAGGTCTTCGGCTGCCCGGGCAGCGCGCTCCAGGCGGCGAATGACGAGGTGTGCAGGACGGGGATCAACTGCTTGGGCAGCATGGTGCGCATGACCTCGCGCAACATGTCCGTCGATTGCGTGCGCACGATATCGAGGTGACTCGCCAGCATGGTGGCGACCGTGCTCTTGCCGCAACCGGCCGTCCCGCCGATCAGGTATACCAGCGGACGCCCGCTGTTGATGTAATCACGCCATATCAGCCAGCGCTGCGCGACGGCGGGGCCGAGCTTGCGCGACTGCCGGAGATAGCGGTAGGTGAGGTTGCCGAGGTGCCTGGAGTTGATCTGGTCGATGTAGCGCTCATTGAGGTGCTTGTAGACGGTGGTGACGATCTCGATGGCCTCCTCGCTTTCCAGGCCGATGGTTTCCAGACCCTGCTGGTACTCCAGTCTCGAAAACGGCCGCAGTACGCCGTCTCTCTGCTTGACCTGTATGTTGAACGACAGCGGCGACCTGTGCGCGGCGTAGCGGTTGGCTACGGTGGTCCGCTTCAGTCGCTTCAGGTGTTCGATAACCCGGCGGCGCAGCTCCGTGGTGGTGATCGAGGACAGAGTGCTGATCTCGGCACGGATGTCGGCCGAGAGCTGGTAGGCTTCCTTGAAGGACAGCCCGGCATCCTGGAGGGAACGTATCAGGATACCGCGCAGGAACGGTACCTTGGTGTTGTCCTCCAGATCCTCGACCAGGGTTTTGGCCATGTTTCGCGGTACCTGTTAATGTAGTCCGGCGGTCATTACAATGACCGGGATTATATGATGATAACGCGCCCCTGACACGCAGCTTGAGTGCGGGTCCGGTCGTTGACGTGGCCAGCGGATAACGGAGGATGACGGGAGATGTTCCGGACGGCGGAACTCGGGCAGAAGATACCGAAAAGCGAATACAAGCTGCGCGAGCCGGTGCTGAGACAGGAACTCCTGGAGATACAGCGGGATCTCTACCAGTGCGGCGAATTTCCGGTGATCATCGTGTTCGCCGGCGTCGATGGCGCCGGCAAGGGCGAGACGGTAAATCGCCTCAACGAATGGATGGACCCGCGCTGGATCGTCACCCGGGCCTATGACGAGCCCTCCGACGAAGAGGGCGAACGGCCCGAATACTGGCGTTTCTGGCGGGACCTGCCTCCCAAGGGGCGCATCGGCCTGTATCTGAGTTCCTGGTATTCGCGGCCGCTGCTCGACCGGGTCTACGAGAAGGACGCGGAAGCGGTGTTCGACGAGCGGCTGGACCGCGTTCTGGCCTTCGAGAAGGCGCTTGCCGACGATGGCGCGCTGATCCTCAAATTCTGGATGCATCTCAGCCAGGAGGCTCAGAAGCGGCGCTTGAAGAAACTCGAGAAGGATCCGCTGACGAACTGGCGCGTCACCCAGCGCGACTGGGACCACTGGCATATCTATGACCGGTTCGAGTCCGCGGCGGAGCGGGCCATCATGCGCACCAGCACGGGTTCGGCGTCCTGGGCCATCGTCGAGGGCGAGGACCCCTGTTACCGCAGCCTGACCGTCGGAATGATCGTGCGCGATGAAATCCGCAAGCGCCTCGATGAATTCCATAAGAAACGAAGGGTGATGGAAGAACTGGCCCTGCTCACCACGCCGGCCGGTGAGCAAACCCTGCCGCCGGCCGTGACAAGCGGGGCAGGGACTTCCGCGGCGGCCGGCGCGAGCGCGCCGCTGCGTGTCGCCACGGTGTTGTCCAGGCTGGACCTGTCGCTCTCGCTTGGCAGCAGTGACTACAAGCGCCTGCTGCAGGAGCAGCAGGCGCGGCTCAACCTGCTGCATCGCCGCGCGCAGAAGCGCAACACCTCGACCATCGTCCTCTTCGAGGGGCCGGATGCCGCCGGCAAGGGCGGCGCCATCCGCCGGGTCACCGCGGCGCTCGATGCCCGCCATTACCAGGTCATACCGATCGCCGCGCCGACGGACGAGGAGCGGGCGCAGCATTACCTGTGGCGATTCTGGCGCCATCTTTCCCGGGCCGGACGCATCACGCTGTTTGACCGCAGCTGGTACGGGCGCGTGCTGGTCGAGCGGGTCGAGGGCTTCGCCAGGGAGGAGGAATGGCGGCGCGCCTACGCGGAGATCAACGAGTTCGAGCAGCAATTGTCCCGGCACGGCATCGTCCTGCAGAAATACTGGGTCCATATCACCAAGGAGGAGCAGTTCAAGCGCTTCAAGGAGCGCGAAGCGACGCCTCACAAGCAGTGGAAACTGACCGAGGAAGACTGGCGCAACCGGGAGAAATGGGACGCCTACGAGATGGCGGTCAACGATCTCGTCGAACACACCAGCACCAATGCGGCGCCCTGGATCATGGTGGAAGGCAACGACAAGGCCCATGCGCGCGTCAAGGTGATCACCACGCTGTGCGATCGGCTGGAAGGGGTGCTGAAGAACGGCAAGGCCGTCAAATAGGCACGGCAATAGGTCCAACTGTACGTTTCTTGTCGACGAAATAGGGCCGTTTAAAAGTCCTATTCATCACACGACGCCATCAATTGTTCCACCTATCCTGCCGGTGTATCCTGATTCATTATATGTATTACATATAAATATTGACTTACATTTTCATGTAATCATACAATGATTCATAAATAGGAGATTCATTGTGGAAACCACCATCACCGTAAAAGGTCAGATCGTCATCCCGGCCGGCGTGCGCCGCAAGTTCGGTCTGAAAGAAGGCACCCGCATCCAGGTGGACGTCGACGAGCAGCAGCACCGCATCATCCTGACACCGATCACCCGCGAATACGTGGAGCGGCTGCGCGGCCGTTACCGTGGCAAGGGGCTGTTGAAGGCGTTGGCCGCCGAGAAGAAGCACGAAAGGGAGCTGTAATGGCGCGCAAGCCGAAGACGGTTGTACTCGACTCGTGGGCGGTGCTGGCGTTTCTGGAAGATGAACCTGCCGGGCAGCAGGTCGGTGAAATCATCGCGGACACCCACGAGCACAACATTCCGCTGCTGATGACCACCGTCAACGCCGGTGAGGTGTGGTACATCGTCGCCCGCGAGGTTTCCGAGACCGAGGCGGACAAGTGCATCGAGAGTATGTTGAAGATCGGCATCGAGTTCGTCGCGGCGGATTGGAGCCTCGCGCGCAGCGCCGGAGGGTTTAAGGCGCGGCACCGGATGTCCTACGCCGACTGTTTCGCGGCAGCGCTGGCCAAGGAACGCAAAGCCGAGCTCGTGACCGGGGACAAGGAGTTCAAGCAGGTTGAAAAGGAGGTGGCGATACATTGGGTGTGATTGTATGGAATTCTTCGAACATCTATATTCCACGATCATCCCCAACGCGCCGGTCCAAGAGTGTCGTGACGCTCAGGATGCGAAACGGGACATCCAAGTCGCCGTTTCGCCCTCGCTTGT
>JAHKKL010000004.1 GCA_020027635.1 Gammaproteobacteria bacterium | reverse complement strand
ACGATTGCGAGCGGGTGAGTTACCAGGTCAGCGGGCTGCTGGACGTGAACGACCCGATAACCGGCCATTACACCCTGGAGGTGTCCTCGCCCGGGCTTGACCGGTTGCTGTTCAAGCGGGAGGACTACGAGCGGTTTGCCGGGAGTCTGGTGAAACTGCGCCTGGCCTGCCCGCAGGAGGGGCGGCGCAAGTACCAGGGCCGCCTGCTGCGGCTCGAAGGTGAAAATGTCGTGATGGAACAGGACGGCGAGGAAGTCATCCTGGCGCTGGACCAGATCGAACAGGCACGTTTGGTTCCGGAATACTGAGCCAATATTTGGAGGTTTTGGAATGGACAAAGAGATCTTGCTGGTCGTCGAGGCGGTATCCAACGAGAAGGGTATCGACAAGGAGCTCATTTTCCAGGCGATCGAGGCCGCGCTGGCGACCGCCACCCGCAAGCGCCACGGCAGCGAGATCGATGCGCGTGTCGCCATCGACCGCAAAACCGGAGCCTATCAAACCTTCCGCCGCTGGCAGGTGATCGACGAGACGCTCGCCGAGCAGGCGCCGCAACCGGGCGAGGTGGAGGTGCTGGTGTATGAGAATGCCGAGCGTCAGATCACCCTGGCCGAGGCACGGCAGCGGGATCCGAACCTCGCGCACGGCGACTTTATCGAGGAGCCGATGGAATCGGTCGATTTCGGACGTATCGGCGCCCAGACCGCCAAGCAGGTCATCGTGCAGAAGGTGCGCGAGGCCGAGCGGGCGCAGGTCGTGGAGGCCTACAAGGACCGCGTCGGCGATCTGGTGACCGGCGTGGTCAAGCGCGTCGAGCGCGGCAACGTCTACCTCGACCTCGGCAGCAATGCCGAGGCGATCATCCCGCGCGAGCATATGATCCCCCGTGAGGCGGTGCGGCCCGGCGATCGCCTGCGCGGCTATCTGAAGGAAGTCAGCGCCGAACAGCGCGGGCCGCAGTTGCTGGTCACGCGCGTCGCCCCGGAATTCCTGATCGAGCTGTTCAAGCTGGAGGTTCCCGAGGTGGGGCAGGGCCTGATCGAGATCATTTCGGCCGCGCGCGACCCGGGCCTGCGCGCGAAGATCGCCGTCAAGTCCAATGACCCGCGCATCGATCCGGTCGGCGCCTGCGTGGGCATGCGCGGCTCCCGTGTACAGACGGTTTCCACCGAGCTCTCCGGCGAACGCGTCGACATCATCCTCTGGGATGCGAATCCCGCGCAGTACGTCATCAATGCCATGTCGCCGGCCGAGGTCACCTCCATCGTGGTCGATGAAGAGACCCATACCATGGACATCGCGGTTGCCGAGGAGCAGCTCTCGCAGGCGATCGGCCGCGCCGGCCAGAACGTGCGCCTCGCCAGCCAGCTGACCGGCTGGGAGCTCAACATCATGGACGAGGCTCAGGCCGAGGAGAAGAGCGAGGCCGAGGCCCAGGAGCTGCAGCGGCTGTTCAAGGAACAACTCGATGTGGACGAGGAGATCGCCGCCATCCTGGTGCAGGAAGGCTTCTCCACCATCGAGGAAATCGTCTACGTCCCCAAGAGCGAACTGCTGCAGATCGAGGAGTTCGAGGAAGGGATCGTCGATGAATTGCGGGGGCGCGCGCGTGACGTGCTGCTCACCCAGGCCATCATCAAGGAGGAGAAGATCGGCGACGCGGAACCGGCCCGTGACCTGCTGGAAATGGAGGGCATGGACCGGGAACTGGCCTTCGAACTCGCCGGCCGGGGCATCACGACCATGGAGGATCTTGCCGAGCAGGCCATCGACGACCTGATGGATATCAGCGGGATGGACGAGACCCGGGCCGGCGCCCTGATCATGACGGCACGCGCCCCCTGGTTCGCACAAGCGGCGCAGGACTGACCGTCGGCAGAGGAGCAGAGGCATGTCAGAAGTCACGGTAAAACAATTCGCTGAAGTCGTCGGCGTCCCCACCGACCGGCTGCTTGCCCAGCTGGGCGAGGCGGGTCTGGAAATCCAGGATGAGAACGCCACCATCACGGAAACCCAGAAGACCCAGCTGCTCGATTTTCTGCGTGAGAGCCACGGCCGGCGCGGCCCGATCATCGGCGCGGCCCCGAAAAAGATCACCCTGAAACGCAAATCGCACACGGAACTGCACACCAGCGTCCCGGCGGCACGGCCGCCGGGCGGGCGCGGCGCCGTGCGCGGCGCCAAGCCCGAGACAAAAACCGTGACCGTCGAGGTGCGCAAGAAGCGCACCTATGTGAAGCGCACCGACCTGATGGCCGAAGAACAGGAACGCCAGGATCAGGAAGCCGCCGAACGGGAGCGCCTGGAGGCCGAAGAGCAGGCGCGGATCGAGGCGGCGCGCAAGGAGCGGGAAGAGGCCCTCAGGCGGGAGGAGGAGGCAAAGCGCGCCGAGGAGGAATCCCGGCTCAAGGCCGAGGAAGAACAGAAGCGCAAGGCCGTGGAAGAGACCCGCAAGACGGCGCATGCGAAAGCGGGTCCGCGGTCGCCGGCGCCTGCCCGGGAACGGGAAGAGGTACGCCCGAAGAAACCCGCCGACAAGGAGCGCAAGGGCAAGGTCGAGGAAGAGGACGAGAAGCTTACACGCTATGGCCGCCAGCAATTGCACGTTGCCGCCGACAAGAGCGGTCGGCGCCAGAAAAAGTCTAAATCCACCCGGCGCATCACCATCACCACCACCCAGGAACACGGGTTCGAGCGGCCTACGGCGCCGGTCATTCACGAGGTCGGCCTGCCGGCGAACATCGCGGTTTCCGACCTGGCGCAGAAGATGTCCATCAAATCCGCGGAGGTCATCAAGACCCTGATGAAAATGGGCGTCATGGCCACCATCAACCAGGTGATCGATCAGGATACCGCCACGCTGGTGGTCGAGGAAATGGGCCATATCGCCAGACCCGTGCAGGAAAACGCCCTCGAGGCGGAACTCAAGCAGCGCATCCAGGACGTCTCCGGCGAGCGGCTGCCGCGTCCGGCGGTGGTCACCATCATGGGGCATGTCGACCATGGCAAGACCTCGCTGCTCGATTACATCCGCCGTACCCGGGTGGCCGAGGGCGAAGCCGGTGGCATCACCCAGCATATCGGCGCCTACCACGTGGAAACGCCGAAGGGGATGATTACTTTCCTGGATACCCCGGGCCACGCCGCCTTCACCGCCATGCGCGCACGCGGGGCGCAGGTGACGGACATCGTGATCCTGGTGGTCGCGGCGGATGACGGGGTCATGCCGCAGACCCGGGAGGCGGTGCAGCACGCCCGGGCGGCCGGTGTGCCGCTGGTGGTGGCGGTCAACAAGATCGACAAGCCGGAAGCGGATCCGGAGCGGGTCAGGAATGAACTGTCCGTCCTGCAGGTCATTCCGGAAGACTGGGGCGGCGACACCATGTTCGTGTCGGTTTCCGCCAAGACCGGCGAGGGTATCGATGCGCTGCTCGATGCGATTCTGCTGCAGACGGAGATGCTCGAGCTGACCGCGGTCCGGGATTGCCCGGCGACCGGCATCGTCGTGGAGTCGAGTCTGGACAAGGGCCGCGGCGCCGTGGCCACCATCCTGGTACAGAACGGCGTACTGCGTCGCGGCGACCTGATTCTTACCGGAGCGGAGTGGGGCCGGGTACGCGCCATGTTCGATGAAAGCGGCAAGCAGATCGGCGAGGCCGGTCCGTCCATGCCCGCGCTGGTACTGGGTCTCTCGGCGGTGCCCAATGCCGGCGACGAGGTGATGGTCGTCTCGGATGAGCGCAAGGCGCGTGAACTCGCCGCGCAGCGCCAGGAAAAATCACGCGACCAGCGGCTTGCCAAGCAGCAGCAGGCGCGCCTCGAAGATGTGTTTTCACAGGTCGGGGAGGGCCGGGCGGCGGCGGTCAATATCGTGCTCAAGGCCGATGTGCAGGGCAGCGCCGAGGCGTTGAGCGAGGCGCTCTCCAATATCGCCTCCGAGGAGCGGGAAGTGAACGTCAAGGTGGTTTCCAGCGGCGTCGGCGGCATCAACGAGTCCGACGTCAACCTGGCGGTCGCCTCCAACGCCATCATCATCGGCTTCAATGTGCGCGCCGATGCCTCGGCCAAGCGTCTGGTCGAGGAGAATAGCGTCGATCTGAAGTACTACAGCGTCATCTACGACGCCATCGACGACGTGAAGAACGCGGTCAGCGGCATGCTGGCTCCGGAAGTCAAGGAGGAGATCATCGGGCTCGCCGAGGTCAAGGAGGTGTTCCGCTCGCACAAGCTGGGCGATATCGCCGGTTGCATCGTGGTCGACGGCGTGGTGCGTCGCCGGGCGCCGATCCGGGTCCTGCGGGACAATGTCGTGGTCTTCGAAGGCGAGCTGGAATCGCTGCGCCGCTTCAAGGACGACGTCAACGAGGTCAGGGCGGGCACCGAGTGCGGCATCGGCGTGAAGAACTACAGCGTGAAAGTCGGCGACCAGATCGAAGTGTTCGAACGGATCGAGATCGCGCGCCAGCTTTAGCCGGCGTTGTAATCAGACTGCAACCATGCCCAGGGAGTTTCCAAGGACGCGCCGCGTCGGTGAACAGATCCAGCGCGAGCTGGCCGGGCTTCTGCATGAGGAGCTCAAGGACCCCCGTCTGGGCATGATCAGTGTCTGCGGGGTCGAGGTCTCGCGCGATCTGGCGCATGCCCGGGTCTATATCTCCGTACTGGGCGGAGAGGAGATCGTCAGCGAAACCCTCAAGGTATTGAACAAGGCTGCCGGATTCCTGCGTCATCAGCTTGGTCAGCGGATGCGAATCCGGGTGATACCGCACTTGCGGTTCTTGTACGACGAGTCGCTGGCCGAGGGGGCGCGGATGGACGCGTTGATCGCCGCGGCCATCGCCGGCAGGCGCCCGCCGGAAAATGAAGAGTAGCCGCGCGCGGCACGAGGTGATTGATCATGGGTCGACGTCACGGCGATGAACGGCGTGTGGATGGCATCCTGCTGCTGGACAAGCCGGTTGGACTGACATCCAATGCCGCACTGCAGAAGGTGAAGCGGCTGTATCGCGCCCGCAAGGCCGGCCATACCGGCAGCCTGGATCCGCTGGCGAGCGGCCTGCTGCCGATCTGCCTGGGCGAGGCGACCAAGGTCTCGGGGTTCCTGCTCGATGCCGACAAGCACTACTGGGTGTCATGCCGGCTGGGGGTGCGCACCACGACCGCCGATGCCGAGGGGGCGGTGCTGGAGACGCGCCCGGCGGATGCGGTCACCGAAAAGCGGCTGCGCGAGGCCATGGAGGGTTTCAGCGGTGCCATCGAGCAGATTCCCCCGATGTATTCGGCCGTCAAGCACCAGGGCCAGCGTCTCTATGCCCTGGCCCGCCAGGGCGTCGAAGTCGAACGCGCGCCGCGGCGGATCACGATCCATGCGATGGAACTGCTGGATTTCCGGCTTCCGCTGGCCGAGATCGGGGTGCACTGCTCCAAGGGCACCTATATCCGCACCCTGGTGGAGGATATCGGCGAGGCGCTGGGATGCGGCGCGCATGTCGCGGATCTGCGGCGACTCGGCGTCGGACCCTACAGCGCCTGCGGCATGGTGACTCTCGAGGCCATCGAGGAACGGCTGGCCCGGGAGGGCGAAAAGGGGCTCGATGAGCTGCTGCTGCCGCTGGAAAGCGGACTCAGTCAGTGGCCGGACGTGCGCCTCAGCGGGGATGCCGCCTTTTATCTGCGCCAGGGTCAGCCGGTGCTGGTGCCGCATGCTCCGACTGCCGGTCTGGTGCGACTCTACGAAGGGCAGCGACGATTTCTCGGCGTCGGCGAGATTCTCGACGACGGACGGGTCGCGCCGCGCCGCCTGCTGAATATCGCCTGATATTTCCTTCAGGGGGGAATGGCACTTAACTTAAAGGATGTAGCCTGGGTTGAGCGATAGCGAAACCCGGGTTTCACTGCGTTCAACCCAGGCTACCTCTGGAATACCGCCTGATATTTCCGGCAGAGGGGAGTTGTGACTGGGCATCAGCCCGGATAGAATACCGGGCTCACTCGAATTGGTCTCTATCTGGGAGTTTTTACATGGCTTTGAATGCCGAACAAAAAGGGCAGATCGTCAAGGATTACCAGCGCGGCGGCGCCGATACCGGTTCAGCGGAAGTCCAGGTTGCCCTGCTGTCCGCCAATATCCAGCAGTTGACGGAACATTTTACGAAACACAAGAGCGATCACCACTCCCGCCAGGGGCTGCTGCGCATGGTCAACAAGCGCCGCAAGCTGCTTGATTACCTGAAGGGCAAGGACAGCACACGCTATCAGGACCTGATCGGCCGGCTGGGTTTGCGCCGCTAATTCGCGCCGTCATCCCGGCGTTGCGCCGAATACCCGTTACCACGTAAAAATCAAGGAAATCATCGTGAGCGTAATCAAGAAATCCTTTCAGTACGGTGACCAGACCGTCACGCTGGAAACCGGCGAAATAGCCCGTCAGGCCACCGGCGCCGTCATGGTGAGCATGGGCGATACGGTGATTCTCGCAACCGTGGTCGCGGCCAAGAAGAGCCTGGAGGGCCGGGATTTTTTCCCGCTTACCGTCGACTACCAGGAAAAGACCTACGCCGCCGGCACCATCCCCGGCGGTTTTTTTCGCCGCGAAGGGCGCCCGAGCGAGAACGAGACGCTGGTCTCGCGTCTGATCGACCGGCCGCTGCGCCCGCTCTTCCCCAAGGGCTTCACCAACGAGGTGCAGGTCATCGTCACCGTGATGTCGCTGGATCCGCAGGTCGATCCCGATATCGCTTCACTGCTCGGCGCCTCGGCCGCCATGTCGATCTCCGGGCTGCCGTTTAACGGTCCGATAGGCGCCGCCCGCGTCGGCTATATCAACGGAGAGTATGTGCTCAACCCGACCACCAGCCAGCTGGTCGAATCAAAACTGGATCTGGTTGTCGCGGGCACGCAGAGTGCCGTGCTGATGGTCGAATCAGAGGCCAGGGAACTGCCCGAGGACGTGATGCTGGGCTCGGTCGTCTTCGGCCATGAGCGGATGCAGGCCGCCATCGCCGCGATTCGGGAACTCTCCGCCGCGATCAATACCCCGGCGCTGGAATGGATGCCTGTCCAGAAGAACGAGACCTTGCAGGCGGCGGTCGAAAAGGAAGGTCTTGAGGCCATCCAGGCGGCCTACCGGGTTGCCGACAAGCAGGACCGTTATGCCCTGCTGGACAAGATTCGCGAGGAAATCGCCGACAAGTTCATCGCCACCGAGGGCGGGGACGGCTACTCCGCGGATGAGGTCGCCGCCGCGATCGCCAGCCTGGAGAAGAAAACCGTACGCGGCCGCATCCTCGCCGGCGAACCGCGCATCGACGGACGCGATACCCGCACCGTGCGCCCGATCACGATCCGCACCGGCCTGCTGCCGCGCACCCACGGCTCCGCGCTGTTCACCCGGGGTGAGACCCAGGCGCTGGTGGTGACCACGCTCGGCACCGAACGCGACGCCCAGATCGTCGATGCCCTGCAGGGTTCCCGGCGCGAGCGTTTCATGCTGCACTACAATTTCCCGCCCTACAGCGTCGGTGAAACCGGCCGGGTGGGCAGTCCCAAGCGCCGCGAGATCGGCCACGGCAAACTGGCCAAGCGCGGTGTCAACGCGGTCATGCCGGACCCCGAATCCTTTCCCTACACGATTCGCGTCGTCTCCGAGATCACCGAGTCCAACGGCTCCAGTTCCATGGCGAGCGTCTGCGGCAGCAGCCTGGCGCTGATGGATGCCGGTGTGCCGATCTCGGCCCCGGTGGCCGGTGTGGCCATGGGCCTCATCAAGGAAGGCGACCGCCATGCGGTGCTGACCGACATCATGGGCGACGAGGATCACCTGGGTGACATGGACTTCAAGGTTGCCGGCACCACCGCGGGTGTGACCGCGCTGCAGATGGACATCAAGATCGAGGGCATCACCCGGGAGATCATGCAGCAGGCGCTGGCGCAGGCCAACGAGGGACGCATCCATATTCTCGGCAGGATGGCGGAGGCGATCTCCGCGCCGCGCGAGGAAATGTCGAAATTCGCGCCGCGCTACATCACCATGAAGATCAATCCCGAGCGTATCCGCGATGTCATCGGCAAGGGGGGCGCGACCATCCGCTCCATCACCGAGGAGACCGGTGCCAGCATCGACATCGACGACAGCGGCAACGTCAAGATCGCCTCCGTCGACTTCGAAGCGGGGCAGGAGGCGAAGCGGCGCATCGAGCTCATCACGGCGGATGTCGAGGTCGGCCAGATCTACGAGGGCCGCGTGGCCAAGCTGATGGACTTCGGCGCCTTCGTGACCATCCTGCCCGGCAAGGACGGCCTGGTGCACATCTCGCAGATCTGCGAGGAGCGGGTGCAGAACGTCAGCGACAAGCTCACCGAGGGTGACCATGTCAAGGTCAAGGTGCTGGAGGTCGACAAGCAGGGCCGCATCCGCCTCAGCATGAAGGCGGTCGGCCAGGAGTAATCCGTCCGCACGCCGCTTATCCCAGGGGGCCGCAAGGCCCCTTTTGTGTTTCAGATCCCGTTCGCGGCCAAGGCCGCCCCTGCAAGGGCGAGAGCGATGTGAGTGTAGGAGCGGGCTTGCCCGCGAACAGTCGACCGCTGTTGCAGAACCCATTCGCGGCCGAGGCCGCTCCTACAGGAACAACATCAGGTGTACGTGGCGTCCATTGAGAGTCTCGTGTTCTATCGCTACTCCCCGTCAGGCGTTCTGCTTAATCCGCCCTGCAGTTCTCGCAGGTAGCGGAACAGGGCGCGTGCCGCGCGCGGCGTCTGGCGGTTTTCCTGCTCCATGCGTGCCTGGCGGGCGAGTCGGCGCAGCTGCTGCCGGTCGGCGGCGGGAAAGTGTTCGAGCACGCCAGCGAGAGCGGCTTCGCCGTCATTGATCAGTGCCTCGCGCAGCAGTTCCAGACGGTGAAAGGCCCGGGTATGGGTGGTTTCCTGCTGCCGCCGTGACGCGATGGCCGCCCGGATGGGCACCGTATCGAGATTGCGCATCAGTTTCCCGATGTATTGCAGCTGGCGCCGGTGCCCGCCGTGGGCCTTGATCCGGCGTGCGCTCTCCAGCGCCTCGAACAGCGCCTCCGGCAGTCCCATCTGCCGCAAGGCCGCGGCGTCGAAGGTGAGCAGCTCCTCGCCGAGCTGCTGCAGTTCGAGCATGTCGCGCTTGCGCCGGGACTTGCTGGGCGCTTCCGGCTCATCGAATTCCGTATCCTGCATGGGCATGGTGATTTCCGGTAACGGTCCGCAAGCATAGCGTTTCCAGGCAGATTTGTCCGCCCGGGCGATGCCCGGTAGAATCGCGCCAGGCGCAGTAAGGAATGAATACCAGGAACTGCGTTGACAACGCCTCATGCCGGGTAAGTCCTGTAGTGACCGTCGGCCGCAGGGAGGCGGCCGGCGAGCGTACAGGGACGTATTCACAGCGTGTCACGGAAGGACTTACCCGGCATGAGGCGTCTACAGAGTTGAGACAAAATTAATCAGCTAATATGTCGACGATCCAGACTGAAGTACAGCCGCCGTTTCCCGAGCAGTCCCGGCTCGAGGATCTGGTGCATGAGGTGATAACGCAGGCCCGCCGGCTGGGTGCCGACGGAGTGGAGGCCGGCGTCAGCATGGATACCGGGCTCTCGGTGACCGTGCGCCTCGGCGAGACGGAAACCCTGGAATACAGCCGTGACCGCGGCCTCGGTCTCACCGTGTACTTCGATCACCGCAAGGGTTCAGCCAGCACGGCGGATTTCGGGCCGGAGAGCCTCTCTGCCACCGTCAGGGCGGCCTGCGATATCGCCCGCTACACGAACAGCGATCCCTGCGCCGCTTTGGCGGATCCGGCCCGCATGGCCACGGCGATACCCGATCTCGACCTGTATCATCCGTGGCCGATCAACGCCGAGCAGGCCATCGGCGTGGCCCGCGAGTGCGAGGATGCGGCGCGCGGGGTGGATGCGCGTATCGTCAATTCGGAGGGGGCCACGCTCTCCAGTTATGTCGGCCTGCGCGTCATGGGAAACAGCCACGGTTTTCTCGGCGGTTACAAGACCAGCCGGCACAGCATCAGCTGTGCGGTGGTCGGCCGGCAGGGCGAGGAGATGCAACGGGATCACTGGTATTTCGCCGCCCGTGACCACCACGATCTCGAAGCGCCGGCGGCGGTGGGACGCACAGCCGGTGAGCGCACCATCCAGCGCCTGGGGACGAGGCGCCTCTCGACGCGCCGGGTGCCGGTCGTGTTTGCCGCCGATGTCGCCGGTGGCCTGTTCGGCAATTTCATCTCCGCCGTCAAGGGCGGCAACCTGTACCGCAACGCCTCCTTCCTCGTCGATCACCTGGGCAGGCAGGTGTTTCCCGGCTTCATGCATATCCACGAGCAGCCCCTGCTAAAAAAGGCGCTGGGCAGCGCACCGTATGACACTGAAGGGGTGGCCACGCAGGCGCGCGACATCGTCAGCGACGGCATACTCCGCAGTTATGTGCTGGACAGCTATGCCGCGTGCCGGCTGGGCATGGCGACGACGGGCAACGCCGGCGGCGTGCGCAACCTGGTCATCGATCCCGGCGGCAAGGACCTTCCCGCGCTGCTGCGCGCCATGGATACGGGCCTGCTGGTGACGGAACTCATCGGCTTCGGCGTCAATCTCGTTACCGGCGACTATTCCCGCGGCGTGGCGGGGTTCTGGGTCGAAGGCGGGGAGATACGCCACCCGGTAGACGAGATCACCATCGCCGGCAACCTGAAGGACATGTTTCTCGGCATCGTCGAAGTCGGCAACGATGTCGATCTGCGCGGCAATGTCCGCTGCGGCTCGGTGTTGATCGAACAGATGACGGTTGCCGGCGCGTGAACAACGGCCGGAACGCGGCTGGACGTCAGTACAGGGAGCTGTTGATGGCCTCGACCCCGGCGACGATCTGGTCGGCTTCACCGCTTTGCAGCAGGTCATCGACCCGCGGGGCCAGCGTGCTGATGCTGCTCTGGTTGATGACGCGTTTGACTTCCTGCAACGCGGAGGGATGCATGCTGAATTCCGTCAGCCCCATGCCGAGCAGCAGGCGGGTGTAGCGCGGATCGCCCGCCATCTCACCGCACATGGCAACCGGTATGCCGGCTATCTGTCCGGCGTCGATGACCATCTTGATGAGACGCAACACCGCCGGGTGCAGGGGGTCATAGAGGTAATTCACCTCGTCATCCACGCGGTCGATCGCCAGGGTGTACTGGATCAGGTCATTGGTGCCGATGGACAGGAAATCCAGGCGCCTGGCAAAGGCGGCCGCGGAGAGTGCGGCGGCCGGTACCTCGATCATGCCGCCGATGCGGATGTGGGGGTCATAGGCCAGACCCTGCCGCTGCAGGGAGTACTTCGCCTCCTCGATCAGATTCAGCACCTGCCGAAGTTCATGCGTATTCGAGAGCATGGGGATCATCATGCGCACCGGCCCCTGGGCGGAAGCGCGCAGTATGGCCCGCAGCTGGGGGCGGAACAGGCCCAGATCCTTCAGGCACAGGCGGATGGCGCGCAGCCCCAGGGCCGGGTTGCCGCCGCAGAGGCCGCCCTTTCCGGCCCCGTCCACCTGCTTGTCCGCGCCCATGTCGAGCGTGCGGATGGTGAGGGGTTTGCCGTTCAGCGCCTCGATGACCCCGAGGTAACAGCGGTATTGCTCCTCTTCATCGGGCGGTTCCCTGCGGTTCATGAACAGGAATTCGGTCCGGTAGAGGCCGACGCCCTGGGTGTTCTCCCGGCTGACGGCCTCGATGTCCTCGGGAAGTTCGATGTTGGCCATGAGCCTGATCGGCCTCTGGTCGAGCGTCACGGCCGGAGTCTGCACCAGGCTCGCAAGTTCTGAACGGCGCCGTGCCTCCTGCACCTGGCGTTCCCGGTAGTGTTCGAGCGTGTTCTCGTCGGGGTCCGCGATCAGTACGCCATGCTGGCCGTCCAGTATGAGTGTGTCGCCGTCCTGCAGGTAATGCTGGATGCCGTGCACGCCGACGACGGCGGGCAGTTGTACGCTGCGTGCCAGGATGGCGGTGTGCGACAGCGGGCCACCGTATTCCGTCGCGAATGCGCTGATGCCCTGGTGCTGCAGCAGCACGGTTTCCGCCGGCGTCAGGTCATCGGCCAGGACGATGGCGCCGTGCAGGCCGCCTTCGACATGCAGATCACCCTGGCCGGTTGACAGCAGGATGCGCTGGATACGGTTGATGACGTGGTCCACGTCATCGCGGCGGGTCCGCAGATAGGCGTCGTTCATCTGCTCGAACACCTCGACCACGGCATCGCGCTGCTGTTTCAGTGCCCACTCGGCATTGCATCCCGTGTCGCGGATCAGATCGACGGGGGTGTTGACGATCGTTGCATCATCGAGCATCAACAGGTAGGTGTCGATGAAGGCGGTGATGTCCACCCGGGTTTCCTTGGGGATGCGGTCGCGGATCGACCTGAGCTGCCTCCGGGCGGTGGCAACGGCGTCGAGGTAGCGGGCGACCTCCTCCTCGATCAGCCGGTCGGGTATGGCGCTTTCCTGGACCTCGATCGACCCGCGCACGATAAGATGGGCCCTGCCGATGGCAATGCCGCGGGAAATGCCTATGCCGGTCAGCGCCAGACTCATGTCCTGTTCACCCCCTAGGTATGATCGGACTGATTCCTGTTCCTACACGGTACCGCCCCCAGTACCACCCTGCTGATCATACCGCTCGCGGCGGGGCCGGCGTCAATCACTCCGCCTCGCCGAATTTCTCGTCGATGAGTCTCTCCAGGGACGCGGCGGCCGCTTCCTCGTCCTCGCCATTGATCGTCAGGATGAGGCTGGTTCCCCGGGAGGCGGCCAGCATCATGACTCCCATGATGCTCTTGCCGTTCACGGTCTGGCGGTCCTTGGTGACGTCGATCTCGCTGGAGAACGATGAAGCCAGGGTCACGAACTTTGCCGCCGCACGGGCATGCAGACCGAGTTTGTTGATGATGGTTACCTGTTTCTGCCACATCTCATGAAGCCAGCTTTCTGGCGGTGACGACCACGCCATCGCGCGCGCCGGTCAGCGCCTTGTTGGCCATTTCCTCGAGTGAACAGGTCGGGTAGTTGAGGATGCGCACCAGCATCGGGACGTTTACACCCGAGATCACCAGGATGTTGTACTTCTCGAGCAGGCGTGCGGCGATGTTGCTGGGAGTGCTGCCGTAGAGGTCCGTCAGCACCAGTACGCCATCACCCTGGTCAAGCTCCCGGTGGAGCGCGCAGGCCTTTTCCAGCACCTTGTCGGGGTCGCAGCTGCCGGGCACGTTCAGGGACCGGGTTCTCACCGGACAGCTGCCAAGGATGCCCGACGCCGTGTCCAGCAGATAGCGGCCCAGGTCGTTATGGGTGATGAGCAACAGCCCGACGTTCATGCAAGTTCACGATGCCTGATAACAATATTTCCGAACCGGTTGCCCAGGCTCCTGGCCATGCGTTCCACCAGGTAAACGGAGCGGTGCTGTCCGCCCGTGCAGCCGATGGCGATGCTCAGGTAGCTGCGATTGTCCGCACCGAAGCGGGGGATCCATTTGATGAGGAAGTTTTCCAGGTCCGCATATAATTGATGCACGGCCGGTTCCCCGTCAAGAAATTCGATGACCTCCCTGTCCAGCCCGGTCAGGTTGCGAAGGGTGGGTTCCCAGTAGGGGTTGGGCAGGCAGCGTGAGTCGAATACGAAATCGGCGTCGGCCGGGACCCCGTGCTTGTACCCAAACGACCTGAGTACGAGCGAGAGCCCGGGGCTTTCCCCGGCGCCGATGCAGTCGCGCACCAGATCGCGCAGCTGGTGGACATTCGTCCGGCTGGTGTCGATGAAAAGGTCGGCATTGGCGCTTATCGGCGCGAGCAGGCTGCGCTCTTCCCTGATGGCGTCGGCAAGCGAGATGCTCGGCCCCGTCAGGGGATGTTTGCGACGGGTCTCGCTGAAACGCTTCAGGAGCGCCTGGTCATCGGCCTGAAGAAAGATGATCTTGCAGTTGATGCCGCGGCGGCGGCAATTGGCGATCACCGCGGGGAAGCGGCTGATCTGGTCGGGATTGTTGCGGGCATCTATCCCAACGGCCACCTTCTTCACCTGCGCAAGGTGCGACTGGCTGAATTCCAGCGCAAAGGCATCGAGCAGCCCGACCGGCAGATTGTCGGTGCAGTAATAACCGATGTCCTCCAGGGTGTGCAGGGCGATGGTCTTGCCCGAGCCCGAAAGGCCGCTGATGATGACGAGGTTCATCGCGACACGTTTTCAAGCCGCTGTTTCTGGCGTTCGATGAACGCCTGGCTGGCGTCATAGCCCTTCACATTGAGGATGTGGTTGCGCACGGCGGCCTCCACCAGCACCGCGAGGTTCCTGCCGGGCCCGACCGGCAGGGTGATTTCCGGTATCTCCACTTCCATGATGGTGCGCATGCGCCTGCTGCCGTGCAGGCGGTCCATTGCGGCGGCTTCCCCCATTTCCTGCAGGACGATGATAAGCCGCAGGTTGCGGTCCTGCTTTATGGCGCTGGCTCCGAACATGGCGCGCACGTTGAGGATCCCCAGGCCGCGCACCTCGAGGAAGTCGCGCAGCATTTCCGGGCAGGTGCCGTTCAGGACATCCGGCGCAATGCGCGAGAACTCAGTGGCATCGTCGGCGATCAGGCGATGGCCGCGTGTCAGCAGCTCCAGCGCCAGCTCGCTTTTGCCGATGCTGGAGACGCCCGTAATCAGCACGCCGGTGCCCATGACCTCCATGAAAACGCCGTGCAGGGTGATCTTCTCGGCGAGATAATTGCCGAGAAAATAACGCAGGTGCTGAATCGTTTCCTCACTGGGAAGGCAGGAGGACAGCACCGGTATCCGGCTTGCGGCGGCCGCGGCCACCAAGTCGCCGGGCGTTTCCAGGCGCCTGGCGATGATGACCAGATCAGACTGGCCCGAGAACAGCTGGCTGATGGTGTCCTTGCGCGAATTCTTCTTGAGGTTGTCGAGATATTCCAGTTCCTTGGTTCCGAGCACCTGGATGCGGTGCTGGTTGATCAGGTTTAGGTTTCCGATCAGCGAGACCTCGGCCGTGGCATCCGTTGCCGCCTGTATTGCATGCTCGCCAAGTTCCTCTCCCGTCACCCATTCCAGTCCGAGTTTCTTCTTCAGGGCGTCATAAAGGGTAGAGATCAGGAGAGTGGTGCTCATGCGGTCTTCTGCTGCACGTCCCGGTGAGTGAGCATCTGCATAAGGCAGGCATCGTTCCTGCAGTCGCGGATGCCGCTGCAGAACGCCGGGTTGCTGAACAGCGTGGCGATGCCGGAGAGGATTTGCAGATGCTCCTCGGTGGAGTTCTCCGGTACGATGAGGGCGAATACCAGATCGACTGGCTGGCCGTCCACCGCGTCGAATTCCACCGGCTGATCGAGCTTGATGAAGGCGCATACCGGACGCTCCAGCGCCGTCAGACGCCCGTGTGGTATGGCGACGCCCTTGCCCAGGCCGGTACTGCCGAGTTTTTCCCGGCTGATCAGGCTGTCGAATATTTCGTTCCAGGATAACTGCGGCACGTTTCTGGCGAGCAGTTCGCTGATGTTTTCCAGCAAACGCTTCTTGCTGCCGATCTGCGGGCAGCACGAAACCCGTTCCTGGATCAGTAGCTCGGAGATATTCATGGCATTGTCGTCCCCCGCATCGCCGCCCGGGAGAGGGCGGCTATCGTTTTTTCAGACATGATTCTTCAGAGAGCCCTCGTTCCTGTGGTGATCATTCAACTTTTCGTTGTGTTTCTTCACCTGGCGGTCGAGCTTGTCGGCGAGGGCATCGATCGCGGCATACATGTCCTCCTCGGTGGCATCCGCGAACACGTTGCCGCCGTTCAGACGCAGCGTGGCCTCCGCCTTGTGCCGGAGCTTTTCCACGCTGAGTATGACGTGGATGTCCAGTACCTGGCCGGAATGGCGCGTCAGGCGCTCCAGCTTGCTGTTGACGTACTCGCGCAGCGGGGGGGTTATGTCGACATGTTGCCCTGTCAGGTCTATTTGCATCTCGGGACTCCTTCTGGTCATGCCTATGTCAGGCGTTTGCGTTCATTGGACGGTGCGATGGACAGCGACTCGCGGTACTTGGCAATGGTCCGGCGTGCGACCTGGATGCCTTGTTCGGCAAGCAGACTGGCCATCTGGCTGTCACTCAGCGGCTTGGCGGGATTCTCCGCGGCAACCAGTTTCTTGATGATCGCACGGATGGCGGTTGCGGAGCATTCGCCGCCTGCCTCGGTACTGACGTGACTGGAAAAGAAATACTTGAATTCATAGATGCCCCGCGGAGTATGCATGTACTTGCGGGTCGTAACCCTGGAAATGGTGGATTCGTGCATGTCCACTTCCTCGGCGATACTGCGCAGCACCATGGGTTTCATCGCCTCCTCGCCATAATCGAAGAAGGCGCGTTGGCGCGCCACGATACTGTTGGCGACCTTGAACAGGGTCTCGTGGCGGCTCTGCAGGCTCTTCAGGAACCAGCGCGCCTCCTGCAGGTTGTTCTTGAGGTAGGTGTTGTCCTTGCTGTTGTTGGCTCGCTTCACCATATTCGCGTAAAAGGCGTTGATGCGCAGTTTCGGGATCGATTCCGTGTTCAGTTCCACCTGCCATTTGCCCTCGTTTCGGGTGACGTAGACATCCGGGACGATGTATTCCGGTTCCATGGTGCTGAACGCTGACCCCGGCCGCGGGTTCAGCGACTGGATGAGGTGGATGATGTGCTGCAGGTCATCCTTGGCGAGCCGCATTCTGCGTGCCAGGGTAGTGTAGTCGTGATTGGCCAGCAGGTTGAGATGCTCCCGGATCAGGATGCCGGCCTCTCTCAGCCAGGGCATGCCGGGATCGAACTGCGCAAGCTGCAGGCTGAGGCATTCGCCGAGGTTGCGCGCGCCCGCCCCGACCGGGTCGAACTGCTGGATTCGGTGCAGTACGGCCTCGATTTCATCCGGTTCGATCTCGATCTCGCCCGACAGGTTGCGATGGATCTCCGCGAGGTCCTGGGTCAGGTAACCGTCCTCGTCGATGGCGTCGATCAAAGTGGTGGCGATGATGCGGTCGGTTTCTGACAGATTTGTCATGTCCAGCTGCCAATACAGGTGGTCGTGCAAGTCACCTCTGCTGACCGTGATGCTCTCGTAGATGTCCCTCCGGTCGTCCGTGCCGGGTGAGCTGTAACTGGTTGCGCCCGTGTCGAAGATGTCGTCCCAGTTGCTGTCGACCGGAAGCTCATCCGGGATCGTCTCGGCGCGTTCGGTGGTGAGGGGGACCTCCGCGTCCATCGTGACGGGCTCCCGTGTCACATCGGGTTCCCCGATCTCACGCGCATCCTGCGCCTCTTCCTCCAGCTCCCCCTGTTCCAGCATCGGGTTGGAATCAAGCGCGTTCTGTATTTCGATATGGAGTTCCAGGGTCGAGAGCTGCAGCAGTCGGATGGCCTGTTGCAGCTGGGGCGTCATGGTCAGCTGCTGGCCGATGCGAAGTTGAATGGACTGCTTCATAGGAATCCAGGGTTAATGGGAGTGCGGCCGTTTTCTTGTCACTTTATAGCACAATCCATGCCACTAATAAAAACCCTTCTTAACATGGAGATTTATAGCCGGAACTCCGATCCCAGGTACACGTTGCGCACCTGCTGGTCTTCGAGGATTGCCCGTGGCGGACCTTCCGCGATCACCTGTCCCTTGTTGAGGATATAGGCATGGTCGCAGATGCCCAGGGTCTCCCTGACGTTGTGGTCGGTGATCAGGACGCCGATGTTGCGATTGCACAGGTGTTTGATGATCTGCTGGATATCCACAACGGAGATCGGGTCGACGCCCGCAAACGGCTCGTCCAGCAGGATGAAGCGGGGTTCGGCGGCCAGGGCGCGGGCGATTTCGACGCGCCGGCGTTCACCACCGGAGAGGCTGATGCCGGCCTGGTCGCGCAGGTGGGTGACATGCAGCTCCTCCATCAG
>JAHKKL010000412.1 GCA_020027635.1 Gammaproteobacteria bacterium | reverse complement strand
GCGTGCAACCAGTCAGCCCCTGCAACTGGGTCGGCCGCAAGGCCCGGGGTTTCCTCAGCAGCAACCACCCGAACGGGAAGATTCCACTTCCCGGCCGGGGTGTGCGATCTCCCGTTTTTCTTTTCCGAACAGGAGGGATCATTGTCGAATACCTCGACAACGAGCCAGCCCAGAAGGCGCGCTTTGCCGGGATCTACATCCGCGCACGCGATACCGTGCAACGCGCGCGTGTGCGCTACGCCAGAGCCCTCGAGTGGGGCCGGTTGGCCGGGCGTCTGACCCGGTGGGTCATCCGGTCCAACCGGCGGCGCTCTGCCGACAGCACGGCCGGCGCGCGGACCGAGCCGCAGGCCGATGCACTGGTCTGGCCGGAACTGCTTGCGCAGTAGCGTTCTTCATTCACCCACCCGTCACGGGGGACAAGTGCCCCCGGCGGGCGCTTGTTTCCCGCGTGATCGACTCGCAAAGGAATCAAGCCATGAACCCTCCCGTTCCCGCAACCGGCGCCGAGCCGCTGGATTGGGCCGGCCCCGCCCTGATGGGCGCCACGACCCTGTATGCCGTCCTCGAATGCAGCGATGTATTCGTCGACGCCGCCCTGCGCGACAGCGCCGGCGAACTGATGTTTCTCTCCATGTACGGCCGCGACACGGCCATGCTGCATTTGCTGGCCTCGTTCACCCTGCCGGTCGGCAACGGCGGACGCAGTTTCTTCACCCTGGTAAGGGGCGCCGAGCGGCATCGAATCGGTCTCGCCGATCCCGGACGGCTGGACAAGCTGACCGGCCGGCTGCCGCGCGAGAACCTGTTCGGCAACCTGACGCATGTCTGGCTCTACCACAGGGAAGGCATCCAGCCCGACCGCAGCAACCGCAGTGCGCTGCTGCTGCGCTTCGAGGAATCCGATGAAGCGTTTGCGATGCGAACCTGGTCGCTGGTACGCGACCTGAGTCCGGTCCCGCTGCTCGATCATTGGCGCGAACCGCTGATGGAAGCGACGGGCGAGCTGCTCATCACGCCCATGTCGGCCGGCAGCGCGCCGCCGATCGGTGTGGTGGATGGCGCGCGCCTGACGTTGCCGGACGCGTTCGAGCAGATCGTCTCGGCGGCCGTGGCCGAGGGGGCGCTGACACTCGAAGCCGGCGATTTGCCGACGGACTGTGTCGCCCGTGTCCGCAGCGCCGCCTCTCGTTTGTGTCCGGCAACCGTCGCTGGCGACCCAGCCGGTGCCGAAGCCGATGCACCGTGACGGCGACAACGCCGGCAAAACCGTATTGATCTGCTGATTCCCGCCTTCGGCGGGTGCCTTCAGCCGGCCAGCCGGCCGGCTTTCTCAACCCGTGCGGGTGCGCTTCCCGTATGGGCGGCGCGTCTGCGCATGTTTCGTTCACGCATTGGAGACGATCATGACAATCATCGATACGACCCTTCCCGCAGCGCACGCGCTGCCCAATCCGGCCGAGTTCTCGCTCGGCGACTTCGTGGCCACCTTCGGCGACTCCTTGCTCGATGCCGTGCGCAGTCAGAACCCGCCGGTCTATGACGGCAAGCCCAGCGCCGCGCGAAGCGCGGTCATGGACGCCTTGTTGCGCCAGCCCTTTCCGGCGCAACGGGAAGTCGTGCAGGCGGTCACAGCGCTGCTGTGCGATGCCGGTGAGCCGGCGGCGATCATCAACGGCGAGATGGGCACCGGCAAAACCCTGATGGCCATCGCGGCCGCCGCGGTGATGCATGCCGAAGGCCCGCAGTACGCCAGAACACTGGTGATCTCGCCGCCGCACCTGGTCTATAAGTGGCGCCGCGAAATCAAGCAGACGGTGCCCGCTGCGCGGGTCTGGATCCTCAACGGACCGGACACGCTGCGCAAGCTGCTCAGTCTCAGGGCGATGCGCGACAAGCCGCAGGCCCCGGAGTTCTTCATCCTCGGCCGCGTGCGCATGCGCATGGGCTTTCACTGGCGAGCGGCCTTCGTCGAGCGGCGCACGATCTATCGCGACGATCTGGGCGGGGTGCATCGGGCACGCTACGCGGCCTGCCCGGATTGTGGCGAGTACCTGACGCATCAAATGGTCGACGGGACCGACACGCCCCTGTCGCCGGAAGCGGCAAAGATCGCCCTCAATGCCAACCGGGAGTCCTGCCGCGCCTGCAATTCGCGTCTGTGGACCCTGATTCACAAAGGGGTTGCGGCGCGCAGCCGGCGCGACATCGTGCTCGATGCGCTCCAGCAATTGCCGACCATCGGCGCCAAGACCGCGCAAAACCTGCTCGACCGGTTCGGGGCCGATCTGCTGGGCTCGATGCTGGAAGACAACGTGTATGAATTGATCAATCTGATGGACGAGCAAGGCGATCTGGTCTTTACGGATCGCCAGGCCGGGCGTATCGAACGGGCGATGGCGAACACCGAATTCGCCTTCGGACAGGGCGACTACCAAGCCTCCGAGTTTGTCAAACGCTACTTGCCGCAAGGCTATTTCGGTCTGCTGGTGGTCGATGAAGGCCACGAGTACAAGTCGGAAGGATCGGCCCAGGGTCAGGCCATGGGGGTGCTGGCGCGCAAGTGTCGCAAGACGCTGCTGCTCACCGGCACCTTGATGGGCGGCTACGCCGACGATTTGTTCTACCTGCTCTGGCGCCTGAACCCGCCGGCGATGATCGAGGACGGCTATCGCATCAATGCCCGTGGCACGCTGGGCACCGCGTCGATGGG
>JAHKKL010000411.1 GCA_020027635.1 Gammaproteobacteria bacterium | reverse complement strand
GCCCCATGGCCTCGATGCCGGCCTTGAGCGCCTCGTGATTCTTCCGGTGGCGATCCCAGGCATTCTCGATGCCCTCCTCTCTCAGGATCACCAGCGCCTCGTGCAGGGCATAGAGCGTATTGACCGGCGCGGTGTGATGGTAGGTACGCTTGCCGCCCCCGCCCCAGTAACCGAGCACCAGGTTGAGATCCATGAACCAGCTTTGCACGCGGTGCTTGCGCGTGGTGATCACATCGAGGGCGCGCTGGTTGAAGGTGACCGGCGAGAGCCCCGGAACGCAGGACAGGCATTTCTGGGAACCGGAGTACACCGCATCCAGCCCCCACTCATCGACCCTGAGCGGCGAACCGGCAAGCGAGGTGACCGTATCCACGATCGTGAGGCAGTCATGGCGGCGGGCGATCTCCGCGAGCGTTTTCGCATCCGAAATGGCGCCGGTCGAGGTCTCGGCATGCACGAAAGCCAGAATCCGCGCATCCGGGCTGGCCTTGAGCGCGGCCTCCACCTTGTCCGGATCCACGGCCCTGCCCCAGGCGTCCTCGACCAGGATGGCGGTGCCGCCGCAGCGTTCGACATTTTCCTTCATGCGAGCGCCGAAGACACCGTTCAGGCAGACCACCACCTTGTCGCCCGGCTGCACCAGGTTGTCGGGCGCGACATCGCCTCCAGGATGCGCGGATTGACATCGGAGGGACCCGGCCCCATCAGGGTGCGCACCGGGGGATGAAAGGACGTGATGCTCATGGTTGCCTCGGGTTCCGGAAGGTCGGGTTGATCGTCAACTGGGGGCGCAGTTTATCACGGTGCGCGCGGCGCGCCCCACCCCGAAAACCGGCCGGAAACGCCGGCTTTTTCAGTTGCTCCCGGATCATCGTGCGGTTTGCCGCCCGGCGGTATCCGGCGGGTAGAGGAAGCAACGCACCCGGTGATCGCCGTCGCCGGATTCCCCGGGGTAGCTTTCCCGGCAGGCCGGCATGACGGCGGGGCAACGCGGATGGAAATGGCAACCCCGCGGCGGGCTGGCCGGCGACGGCAGTTCCCCTTCCAGGCGGATCACCCGGCGTTCACCGCCGGCCTCGATCCGCGGCACGGCAGAGAGCAGCGCCTGCGTGTAGGGATGCCGCGGGTGCTCCAGCACCTCGGCGACCGGACCCTCCTCGACGATCCGTCCCAGGTACATGACCGCCACCCGGTCGGCGAGATAGGCCACCACCGACAGGTTGTGCGTGATGAAGAGATAGGACAGGCCGAGCCGGATCTGCAGGTGTTTCAGCAGGTTCAGGATCTGCGCCTGCACGGAGACATCGAGCGCGCTGGTGGGCTCGTCGCAGATCACCAGGCGCGGATCGACGGCCAGCGCGCGGGCGATGCAGATGCGCTGGCGCTGCCCGCCGGAGAATTCATGCGGATAGCGTTGCACCTGCTCCGCCGACAACCCCACCTGGCTGAACAGTTCCGCGACGCGCCGGCGCCGCTCCGCCCTCGAACCACCGATGCCCTGGACGATCATGCCCTCTTCCACGATGTCGCCCACCCGCATGCGCGGATTCATGGAGGAATACGGGTCCTGAAAGATGAACTGGAAATCGCGGCGGCGCCGGCGCAACCGTTTACCGCTGAGGCGCGTCAATTCGATATCGTCGAAGCGGACGCTGCCCGCCGTGGGCCGCAGCAGCTGCAGGATAGCCTTGCCCACGGTGGTCTTGCCGCAGCCCGACTCGCCCACCAGGGCGAGCGTGCGCCCCTGCGGAATGGCGAGCGAGACCCCGTCCACCGCATGGACATGGCCGACCACGCGCTTGAATACGCCGCGGTGGATGGGAAAGTGCAGCTGCAGGTCGCGGACGTCGAGCAGCGTGCCGCCGGCCGCTTCCGCGCTATCGGCATGCCGCGATGGCGTGCGCTCCTTGACGACACTCGCGGGTGCCGGTACCGAGGGGTCCGCGAGGTGGCAGCGCACGTGATGGCGTTCGCTTCCGAGGTTCCAGGACGGGGCGTGGCTGCGGCAGTAGTCCCAGACGCGGTCGCAGCGGTCCGCGAAGCGGCAGCCGCTGAACTCGCGGTCGAGATGCGGCACGAATCCCGGGATGGTCGCGAGCGCGTGGTCGCGCTTGCCGACGTCCGGCAGCGACTCGAACAGCCGCCGGCTGTAGGGATGCCGGGCCTCCGCATAGAAGCGGTTGCGTGTCGCCTCTTCCACCAGTTGACCGGCATACATCACGGCGACGCGCTCGGCCATGCCCGCCACGATGCCGAGATCATGACTGATCAGCAGGATGGCCATGTGGGTGTCGCGCTGCAGTCGCTGCAGCAGCTCCAGCACCTGCGCCTGGATGGTGACATCGAGCGCCGTGGTGGGTTCATCGGCGATCAGCAGGTCGGGTTCGCCGGCCAACGCGATCGCGATCATGACGCGCTGCTTCATGCCACCGGAGAGCTGGTGCGGATACTCCGCCTGGCGGCGTTTGACATCCGGTATGCCCACGGCATCGAGCAGTTCCAGCACGCGCTCGCGCGCGGCGCGCCCCGTGAGGCGGTGATGCTGGCGCAGCGTCTCGCCGATCTGATCGCCGATGGTCAGCACCGGGTTGAGCGAGGTCATCGGTTCCTGGAAGATCATGGCGATGCGCCGGCCGCGCACGCGGCGCATCTCGACTTCCGGCAACGCGGTCAGGTCCTCGCCGTCGAGATACACATGACCGCCGGTGATGCGCCCGGCCGGCTGCGGCAGCAGTCGCAGCATGGCCAGCGCGGTCATGGATTTGCCGCAGCCGGATTCGCCCAGCAGCGCGAAGGTCTCGCCCCGGTGGATCTCGAAGCTGACGCCATCGACGGGCCGGACGGCCCCGTCTCCGCTGCCGATGCGCACCGTGAGGTTATCCAGTCTGATCAATGGCTGCGACATGGTATGGGTGTCCAGGTTGAGATATTCACGCAGAGACGCAGGGGACGCGGAGGAATTCAGCCAAAATCCCGGATTCCGCTACGCTTCATCCGGGCTACCTGCTTTGTTTGACAAGATCTTCACTCTGCGTCTTCTGCGTCTCTGCGGTGGCTTCATGTTCAACGCTCGTGCAGGCGCGGGTCGAAGGCGTCTCGCACCGCATCCGAGAACAGGTTCGCCGCCAGCACCAGGGCGAACATGAGCAGGAAGGCCGAGAGCAGCGACCACCACACCACCGGTTCGCGCGCCATCTCCAGGCGGGCGCTGTTGATCATGTTGCCC
>JAHKKL010000088.1 GCA_020027635.1 Gammaproteobacteria bacterium | reverse complement strand
CGGTCTGGTCATGGCCGGAGCCGGACTGTCTCGAGCTCTCTTTTAGCCTGCCGGCGGGCGCCTATGCGACCAGCGTGCTGCGGGAGCTGGTTCGGGACGGCGGTTAACAAGTACCACACGAGTAATGCGTAGGGCAGGAGGGGACGGGCGGGACCGTCGGCCGCAGGGATGCGGCCGGCGAGCCTCCAGGGACGGATTTACCGGCGAGTCCCGCCTGGCCCGTCCTGCCCTTGCCCATCTACATAGATGGCATTGCTACTGATTACCTTGGTGACGACGCGACCGCAGCAGGACATTCACGGCACCGGTGCCGCCCTGGTCGGAGCGAGAGGAGCAGAAGGCCAGCACCTCCTGCTGTTCGCGCAACCAGTGATTGAGGCGACTCTTCAGCACCGGCGCCTGTTCCCGTGAACCATAACCCTTGCCGTGAATGATGCGCACCGTGCGTAGACCCCGTTCCCCGCAATAGGACAGGAAACGCGCGAGTTGGGATTGCGCCTCCGCGATGGTCATCCCGTGCAGGTCGAGTTCGGCTTCGCTCGGCAGCTGCCCGCGGCGCAGGCGCTGCAACAGGCGCTGCTGCAGCCCCGTCCGTGCATAGTACAACGTCTCGCTCGCACTGATTTCCCGGCCGTGGAACTCCTGCGGGTAAGCGGGCAGGGGAGGCGCCTGTTCGCCGGCCGCGGCGGCGCGTGGCCGTGGTGCCGGGCGCTTCATCACGGGATAGACCTTGTCGCTGCGTAATCTCCTGAGGGGTCCGATGCTGCGGCGGAACAGGTCAATATCGTCAGTGGTCGGTTTTCCGGTCGGGGGCATATCGGGTCCGCTCAGGGTCATCGGTCGTGGTGGACTCCACCACTGCGGGAACCCTAACCAGTTTGGCGGGCGCTTGCAAGCCGAAGGCGCGTCGTTTTTTGTGTTCCTGTGTGGCTTTACGTTACGATGCTGCTCTCTTGGGCAGAGAGCGATGCGGCGCGAATGAATATTCTGATCAGTAACGACGACGGTTACCAGTCGACCGGCATCCGGGTGCTGGCCGCTGCCTTGGGGGAGATCGCGACCGTTACCGTGGTCGCGCCGGACCGTGACCGCAGTGGTGCCAGCAATTCCCTGACGCTGGACGCACCGGTACGGGCAACCCGCGCGGAAAACGGGTTCACCTATGTGGACGGCACACCCACCGATTGTGTTCACCTGGCCATTACCGGGCTGCTGGAGAAGGAACCGGATATGGTCGTCGCGGGGATCAATGCCGGCGCCAACCTGGGCGATGACGTGCTCTACTCGGGTACCGTCGCGGCGGCCATGGAAGGTCGCTTCCTCGGCTTGCCCGCCATCGCGGTATCCCTGGCGTCCCATAAACCCACACATTACGAGACGGCGGCTCACGTCGCCGTGGAGCTTGTCAGGCGTGTGCTGTCGCGCTCCCTGCCGGCTGATACAATCCTCAATGTGAATGTCCCGGACCTTCCGCTCGACCGGCTGGCCGGCATGCAGGTGACGCGGCTGGGGCATCGCCACAAATCCGAGCCGGTAGTCCCGATGGTCGATCCGAGAGGGCGGACCGTTTATTGGGTGGGGCCGGCCGGCCCCGAGCAGGATGCCGGACCCGGAACCGACTTTCATGCGGTGCGCTCCGGCTATGTGTCGCTGACGCCGATCACTGTCGATCTGACGCGTTACGCGGCGCTCGATAGCATCAGCACCTGGTTGGGGAGCTAGCCCTTGCGGACCTCCCAAGGCCATGCCTCGGCAACCGGCCGAAGGCATTTAACGGAGTCAGGCAAATGCCGCTTACTTAAGGGATATCGTCTCTAATGGAAAGTACAATTGGCCACGGAAGCACACGGAAGACACGGAAATTATCAGTGTATAGTCCGTGTTTTTCCGTGTGCTTCCGTGAATTTACCAGGATCAGGGCTTAAGTAAGTGCCATTCGAGTCAGGCAGGTATATAGATTCATCTGACGTGAATTCTCTGGCACATGGTATCGGCATGACATCGCAGCGCACGCGCGACCGGCTGGTCATGCGCCTGCGTGAAGGAGGCATTCGAAGTGACGCGGTCCTCGATGTGATCCGCAAGACCCCCCGGCATCTGTTCGTCGACGAGGCCCTGGCCAGCCGGGCCTACGAGGATACGGCTCTTCCGATCGGTTATAACCAGACGATCTCCCAGCCCTTCGTTGTCGCCGCCATGACGGAGCTGGTCATCGCCGGCCGGCCCGAGCGCGTGCTGGAGGTGGGAACCGGCTCCGGATACCAGGCCGCGGTACTGGCCCAACTGGTATCGAAGGTGTACACGGTGGAACGCATCGAGCCGCTGGTGAAGCTGGCGAGGCAGCGGTTCCGGCAACTGGGGTTGCGCAATATCCGCGCCGCGCACAGTGACGGCACGGCCGGCTTGCCGGACTTCGCTCCCTATGACGCCATCATCGTCACGGCGGCGACCGAAGCCATTCCCGAGGCCCTGCTCGATCAACTGGCGCCTGACGGGCGGCTGGTGATACCGGTAGGGGAGCGGGAAGGCCAGACACTGACGCTGGTCACCCGCACCGAGGCCGGTATCGAGCGCGCGACCCTCGACCCGGTTGTCTTCGTGCCCTTGTTGAGCGGTATCAGCTGATGCCGGTTTTCATCACCTCTCGATGAATGTGCCGCGGTTCCTTGCAAGCCCCCTCACCGGCAGGGGGACGGTTTCTTCCGGCGTTTCTGCCGGCATGGAGTGGAGTCGGGATGGCAACCAAGCCGCCAAGCTGCGGTGAACGTGTCGGAGTGATGCCTGTCATTAACTCGATTACGGCCAGCCCGTATTGCCGCTGATGGTCATGTCTGCCCGCTCGTTCGGAGTTGCTTTTCTGCTGGCACTGCTTGCCGCCTGCAGCACCGTGCCTGTCAATGCCCCGGTCGACTCACGAGTCGCGGTGCCGCAGACACCGCCGCCATCCACGGCAATTCTGGCTCCCGCGCAAAGACCCGGGTATTACCTCGTGCGCCGCGGCGACACGCTTTACTCGGTCGCCTGGCAGAATGGACTCAATTTCCGGCAGCTGGCCGATATGAATGCCATTCGTTCACCCTATACCATCTATGTCGGGCAGTCGCTGCGCATCGTCCCGGCGACCGGTGTTCCCCCGACGCCATTGCCGGCTCCCGCGGCCGGGCCGGTCGGCGCTCCGCCGCCAAGGCCGGTCGCCGCAGCGCGGTCAGAGCAGGGCTCGATCGTGTCCCCCAGACCAATGCCGCGGCCCGGCCCGGTCATGGCAACTGTCCCGGCACCCGCCCAGGCCTCGGTCCCGGAACCGGTGGTCGAGCCCGAGCGTGCGCTGCCCGCCGTCGTCTCCCGCTGGGTGTGGCCGACCAGAGGGCCGCTGTTGCGAAGCTATACGCCGGAAGCAAACGGCAAGAAGGGCATTGATATCGGCGGGAAAGCAGGGCAGCCGATCCTGTCGGCGGCGGCCGGCAGGGTGGTCTACTCCGGAAGTGGACTTGTTGGATACGGACGCCTTATCATCATAAAACACAATGACAGTTTATTGAGCGCGTACGGGCATAACAGCGAGTTACTCGTATCCGAAGGTGACTATGTTAAAGCCGGTCAGGTCATTGCGAAAATGGGCAGCAGCGGGACCAGCAGTACGCGCCTGTATTTCGAAATCCGCCAGGACGGCAAGCCGGTGAATCCCCTGCGCTACCTGCCGCGTGGCTGATCCTCGACCTTGAAAGGTACGATCGGTGGTGCTGACCAGTGGCTGATCATCGCAAGGACTCGAACCAGACGGGAGACAGCAATCCCGCGCCTGAACCTGAGCTCATGGAAATGGAGACGGGCGCGGATGAGGCCGGGGGCACGCTTGCGGATGACGGCGAGTCTTTGCAGACCCAACCCGGGAAGAGCATTCCACCCTCCCGTGATGACAATCACGATCCTACCCGCCTGTATCTCAGCGAGATCGGCGCCTCACCGCTGTTGACGGCGGCGGAAGAGGTCCATTTCGCGCGGCTGGCCCAGAAAGGCAATGAGGCCGCACGCCAGCGGATGATCGAAAGCAACCTGCGGCTGGTCGTCAAGATCGCGCGGCGCTACATGAACCGGGGCCTGGCCCTGCTTGACCTGATCGAAGAGGGCAACCTGGGGCTGATACGGGCCGTGGAGAAATTCGATCCCGAACGCGGCTTCAGGTTCTCCACCTATGCCACCTGGTGGATCAGGCAGACCATAGAACGGGCAATCATGAACCAGAGCCGCACGATTCGCCTGCCCATCCATGTGGTCAAGGAGATCAATCTCTATCTCCGCGCGGCGCGCCGGCTGGCGCAGAAACTCGATCATGACCCCAGCGCCGAGGAGATCGCCTCCCTGCTCGACAAGCCGATCGAAGATGTCGAGCACATGCTGGGGCTGAATGAACGCACCGCATCGACCGACACGAACATCATGCACGATTCCGCGAGGACGCTCCTCGAGACGATACCGGACGACAGCGCCCACGATCCCGTGGAAACGCTGCAGGAAGGTGATGTACAGACCAATATCGAACAATGGCTCGGCCAGTTGAATGACAAGCAGCGTGAGGTCGTGGAACGCCGTTTCGGTCTGCACGGACATCCGGTGTCCACCCTGGAGGAGGTGGGGGAGGAAATCGGCGTGACGCGCGAACGGGTCCGGCAGATCCAGATGGATGCCCTGCGGCGGCTGAGGAAAATCCTGGAAGCCGACGGTTTCTCGATGGATGCCCTGCTGAAATAGAATCGACCCCAGGCCAGTCCCGTGGCGGCAAGAGCGCGGGCAGGGAGACCGATCAGGTCATCAACAGCGCGACGACCACCCGTCGGCCTTCCGAGAGAAGGATGTTGTAGGTGCGGCAGGCCGCATTCGTGTCCATGATTTCTACGCCGATGCCCCGTGACAGGAAACCGGCGGTGAACTCGGCAGACGGGAACCGCAGGCGGACGCCAGTCCCCAACACGATGATTTCCGGTTGCAGTTCGTCCAGCCGGGCGATATGCCGTGGTTCCAGCTCCCCGAATGAGTCCGGCAACCAGTCATGAATGATCCGGTCCGGCGTGACGATCACGCTGGTGCTGATGATCTCGTCGTTTACCGTTATCTGGCCCGCTGCATAGGCGCGGATGGTATTGCCTGGCAGGCTGTCCCGGGCGAAACGCATGATGTGAACGATACCGGGCCTGCCGGTACTGAACAAGCACCTTTGTCGCCAGGGTGCATGCCCGGGCGGGAGGGATGGCCGCGGCGGCAGCTCCCTTTGGTGCGCGTGCCACTTGTTTCCCATGGCGCTTTTCAGTAACGTTAGCCGCTATAAATAGTTACTCCAACAACCTCGGAATCCCTGCAAAAAGCCGGTTAGTATCTTGATTGAAGAATTCTCCCGTATCAAACGCCTGCCGCCGTATGTCTTTAACATCGTCAATGAGTTGAAGGCGGCCGCGCGCGCGCGCGGTGAGGACATCATCGATTTCGGCATGGGCAATCCCGACCAGCCGACCCCCAGGCATATCGTGGACAAGCTGATCGAGGCGACGCAGCGCGGCGATACGCACCGCTACTCGCTCTCCAAGGGCATCCCGCGTCTGCGCAAGGCCATCTGTGACTGGTACGGGCGCCGTTACGACGTGGACCTCGACCCCGAACGGCAGGCCATCGTCACCATCGGCTCGAAGGAAGGCCTGGCGCATCTGGCGCTGGCGACGCTTGGTCCCGGCGATGCCGTGCTGGTCCCGAACCCGGCCTATCCCATCCACCCCTATGGCTGCGTCATCGCCGGCGCCGATATCCGCCATGTCCCCTTGAAGGAGGATGTGGATTTCTTCGTCGAACTGGAGAAGGCCATCAAGGACTCCTGGCCGCGGCCGAAGATGCTGATCCTCAACTTCCCCGGAAACCCGACGACCCAGTGCGTGGATCTGGATTTTTACGAGAAAGTGGTCTCGGTTGCGCGCGAGCACGAAATCTGGGTGGTACAGGACCTGGCCTATGCCGACCTGGTGTTCGACGGCTACCGGGCGCCTTCCATCCTGCAGGTCAAGGGGGCGATGGATGTCGCCGTGGAATTCTTCTCGCTGTCCAAGAGTTACAATATGCCGGGCTGGCGGGTGGGTTTTGTGTGCGGTAACCAGACGCTGATCGCCGCGCTGGCGCGCATCAAGTCGTATCTGGATTACGGCATGTTCACGCCGATCCAGGTGGCGGCGATCACCGCGCTCGACGGCCCACAGGACTGCGTGCGGGAAATCGCCGAGAATTACCGGGAACGCCGCGACGTGCTGTGCGAAGGACTGGATTCCATCGGCTGGCACGTCGCGAAACCGAAAGCGACCATGTTCGTCTGGGCGCCGATCCCGGAACCCTATCGGGAAATGGGCTCGCTCGAGTTTTCCAAGAGACTGCTGACCGATGCCCGGGTAGCGGTCTCGCCGGGACTCGGGTTCGGGTCATACGGCGATGACCACGTGCGCTTCAGTCTTATCGAAAACAAGCATCGCACACGCCAGGCGATACGGGGCATACGGGACATGTTCCGCGATGACCTCAATCAGGCGCGTGTCTCGGGAGGGTAGACACTTGAATCCGGTCAATGTTGGCCTGCTCGGTCTGGGGACCGTGGGCGGGGGTACCTTCAGGGTGCTCAACCGTAACGCCGGGGAAATCACGCGCCGCGCGGGACGCGGCATCCGGATCTGCCATGCGGCGGCGCGCGAATACAATCCCGACACCTTGCCCGGGATCACCGCAATTCCGGTTACCGACGATCCCTTCGCCGTGGTGGACAACCCGGATGTCGCCATCGTCGTCGAACTGATCGGCGGTTACGAGCCGGCGCGTGAACTGGTGCTCAGGGCCATAGCCAACGGCAAGCACGTGGTCACGGCCAACAAGGCCCTGATCGCAAGGCACGGGAACGAGATCTTCGCGGCGGC
>JAHKKL010000087.1 GCA_020027635.1 Gammaproteobacteria bacterium | reverse complement strand
CTTCCAGCTGCGGCCACTGGCACAACATGACATGGACACGCTCAATCGCTGGCGCGAGCATTATCTCGAAGAAAAAATCATGCCGATACTGTTGCCCAAGGCACAGGCATTGATCGACGAGCATCGCGGCAGGGGCGATCTGCCCGTCATCATCACGGCTACCAACCGCTTCATTACCGGTCCGATTGCCGAGCTCTTCGGAGTGGATCAGTTGCTGGCCACTGAACCCGAAGTGGTCGATGGCCGCTACACGGGCGGCATCACCGATATACCCTGCTTTCAGGACGGCAAGGTCCGGAAGCTGTCCGGCTGGCTGGAGACACACCGGCAAACGCTCGAGAACAGCTGGTTCTACAGCGACTCCCACAATGACCTGCCGCTGCTGCAGGAAGTGACCCATCCAGTGGCCGTCGATCCCGACGAAATCCTGCGCCGGCATGCCGGCGAACATGCCTGGCCGGTCATCAGCCTGAGGGATTAACCCGCGTTTCTGACCGGGCGGTGGCAGAACTGCACAGGGAATTGAGGTAATGAACAGAACGTCTGCCCGACCAGGAAAAATGTGTCTTCGGGGATCGCCCGTCGCGGTGAGAAATGCCGGTTAGCCGCTTCTCCGTCGCCGGCTGCCGACGCGGCAATCCGGATCGCGCTCCTGCGGCTGGCAGCTGCAGTGGACGGCTTGTCACCACCTGATGCCCGACCCTTTCTCATGCGTCCGCTTGCGCTCTTTACCACACTTTTCCTGCTGAGCATCCTCAGTGTCATATTCAGCATGGCAAGCGGCAGCATGCCGATCGGCTGGCACGAACTGCTCTCCGCCGTTCACGGCGACGGACAGGACCTCGCCTCACGTGTCGTCATCGACCTGCGCTGGCCGCGTACCGCGGCGGCCTTTATCACCGGTGCCCTGCTGGCACTGGCCGGCGGATTGATGCAGGTCCTGTTGCGCAACCCCCTGGCGGACCCGTATGTGCTTGGCATCTCGGGTGGCGCGGCAGTGGCGGCACTGCTGATGCTGCTGCTGGGCATGGGAGGCTTCTGGTTGCAGGGCGCCGCCTTCACCGGTGCGCTCCTGTCCATGCTGCTTGTCTTCGGACTGTCGCATGGGCATGGCAGCTGGAATATCAGCCGGCTGCTCCTTACCGGCGTTGTCGTTGCCGCCGGCTGGGGAGCCGCCATCGGCTTTCTGCTCGCGCTCAGTCCCGACCAGGACCTGCGCGGCATGCTGTTCTGGCTGATGGGCGACCTGTCCTACGCCACCACTCCGGTGGGAGGATTCGCCATCCTGCTGGCCGGCCTGCTGATGGCGGTCGCCAGCGGTCGTTCGCTCAACCTGCTCGCGCATGGCGAACTGACCGCCGCCACGCTTGGGGTCACGATCCAGCCACTGCGGCGTCTGATCTATGTGCTGGCCTCTCTGCTCACCGCGGCGGCCGTCACCAGCGCGGGCACCATCGGTTTCGTCGGACTCATTGTTCCGCATCTGCTGCGCCTGCAGGGGGTGCGGGATCACCGGGTGCTGCTGCCCGCGGCGGCACTGCTGGGAGGCAGCCTGCTGGTCCTCGCCGACACCCTGGCGCGCACCGTTATCGCCCCGCGCCAGCTGCCGGTGGGCATCCTGACCGCCCTGATCGGTGTTCCCGTGTTTCTCTACCTGCTCTATCACGGCCGTGAACGCTACGGCAGGAACGGATGAACCCGCATGCTCCGTTTTGAAGCTGAACAGCTCGGGATCCGCATCGGCAGGGTTGTGATCTGCAGCCACCTCGACCTGTGCATCAACGCCGGGGAGAACTGGGGCATCCTCGGACGCAACGGCGCCGGCAAGACCACCCTGCTGCATACGCTGGCGGGCTTGCGTCGTCCCGATCTGGGGAGCGTGAAGCTGGACGGAACTCCCCTGACATGCCTCAGCCGGCGCAAGATAGCCCGGCAGATCGGCGTGCTGCTGCAGGATCACCAGGATGCCTTCCCGGCCAGCGTCATGGAGACCGTTCTGATCGGCCGGCACCCCTATCTGGGACCTCTGCAGTGGGAAGGCGCAGCGGACTACGCCGCGGCCCACGAGGCCTTGCGCGCCGTTGGCTTGGAGGGCATGGAGACCCGCGACATCGCCACCCTCTCCGGAGGTGAAAGGCGGCGGCTGGGCATCGCCACGCTCCTGGCGCAGGATCCGCACGTGTTGCTGCTGGATGAACCGACCAACCACATGGATTTCCATCACCAGATCCACATCCTGGATCTGCTCTGGCAGCGGTCGCGGACCGAAGAGAAGTCCATGCTTCTGGTGTTGCATGATCCCAACCTTGCCCTGCGCTATTGCGATCATTTCCTGTTCTTGTATGGCGGTGGTGAAACCCTGCAGGGAACGGCCGCAGAGGTACTGACGCAGCCGAACCTGGAACGTCTGTATGGCCATCCGCTGCAGGCCCTGCAGGGGCCCCGTGGAACCGTCTGGCTGCCGGGCTAGGCCACTGAGGCGGGAGGGGCGCGCGGTGCGTATATTCGTTGAAGGGCCATGGTGGTGCGGAGAATGGACCGCGATCAGCGTTGCCACACTGGAACAGCTCGGTCACGAGGTGGCGCTCCACTACCACAACCGGCGCACCCTCACCGACAGGATCGCCCTGGCGGCGGGAAGGCTCTCACGTCCTGCGGAATCGCGCAGCACCGCCTGGACGCGACGCTATCAGCTGCAACTTTTCCAAGCGATGGGCGACGCCGCCTGGGATATGCTGTTCAGCATCCAGGGGAGAGCGCAGGCCGACACGATCCACCGGCTGCGCAGCGTGTCGCCCGGCCTCAGGGTCGTGTACTGGTGGGGAGATATCATCACCGACCAGGGCAGCCGGCGCCTTGCCGACGCGGCGGAATTCTCGGACCGGATCCTCGTTTCCTGCCGGGGTGCGTACGACAAGCTGAGCGCCGTGCATGGCGACAAGATCACCTATTTTCCTTTTGGCGTATCCCCGCGCTTCCATCAGGCCGGGGAGATCTCATGGCGGGACCGGCAACGCTACACGGCGGAGGTCGCATTTGTCGGAACCTGCTACCCGGAACGTTGCGAACTGGTGCGCTATCTCAACGCCCGGCTGGAAAAACCGGTCAGGGTGTGGGGGCGCGGCTGGCGGCATTGCCGGGGCGTGCGGGCACATGGCCCGCTGCCGCTTGCAGATGCGCTCAAGGTTTACGCCTGTTCCGGCATATCACTCAACCTGCACCACCGCGGCACGGATAACGGGTGCAACATGAAATTTTATGAAATCCCCGCCGCGGGCGGTTTCCAGATTTGCGACTGGCAACCTGTCATGGAGGAAACGGCGCTCGGAAACCAAACCATAGCATGCCGGTCACCGGCGGAATTCGCCGATAAGATCGCCCATTACCTTGCATGCCCGGGGGAAAGGCAACGCATCGGCGAACAAGCTTCAGCGATGGTATACGCCCACGAAACCTACCTGGCCAGGTTCGGAAAACTGATGGGAAGTTTCACCCCGTAGCTGCCCCGGGGCGGACTCGCTGCAGCACTCACGCCCGGTTACGGTCGCGCCTTGACACCCTTCACGACTGACATTAAAGTCACGACACTTTGCTTCAGGTGTCCCGAGGACGACCGTCCGAGGGATGAAACGGGAAGCCGGTGCGTCAACCACCACTGACAATGCCGGCGCTGCCCCCGCAACGGTAAGCGAGACAAGGTGAATCAGCACACCACTGCGCACGGCGCGGGAAGGTGATTCACCCGGGTCCATCACCCGCTCGTAAGCCCGGAGACCGGCCTGATGCCTTGCAGGTGTATTGCGGAGGGCAATACTGACAGCGCGACCCCTTGCTCACTGTCATTCTCCCTTTGCAACACAAGCCGGCGGCACGGGTGTGTGCCGCGTACCGGGAGAATGAAATGAAACCCCACCACGCTGTCCTGATGCCGATCACGCTGGCCGTCATGCCGGTATGCGCCCAGATACCCGTCACCACACAGTCCGAAAACATCCTGGTGACGGCAACGCGCCTGGACAGTGAAGACAGCAAGGCGCTCGGACATGTCACGGTCATCAGCGCCACGGACATCGAGAACAGCACCGCACGGACGCTCCCCGAACTGCTGACGCGGGAAGCCGGCATCCTCACCCGAAGCCTCTATGGCAACAACGGCACGGGCGCAACCGTCGATATCCGCGGCTTCGGCGCGGCCTCCACCCAGAACACGCTGATACTGCTCGATGGCCGGCGCCTCAATGACATCGACCTCTCCGCGGTGGACTACGGCGCGATACCGCTCAAGAGCATCGAACGCATCGAGATCATGCGCAACGGGGGATCGGTGCTCTATGGCGATGGCGCCGCGGGCGGGACCATCAACATCATCACCCGGCAGCCGGCGACGAGCGGCAGCTCCGCCTCTATCGAGGGCGGCGCCGGCACCCTGGATAACCGGCAACTCGACGCCCGACTGAGCCACAATACGGGACCCGTCGCGCTTTCCCTCGGGGCATACGGCACCAGCAGTGACGGCTATCGCGATAACAACAGTCTCGATGAGCGCAACCTGCAAACGGACGTGCGCTATACCCGCGATGACGGCGAGGCCTATCTGAGATTTTACTGGGACGATCAGAACCTCGGCCTGCCCGGCGCGCGCCGCGTGAACCCGGCCACCGGACTGGATCAGCTCAGGGACGACCGCAAGGGCACCAGTACACCGAATGATTACGCGGACCTGCGGGGCTATAACACCACGCTGGGTTTTACTCACCTGTGGGAGAACGGCGCGGAGGCCGTCGTCGATGCCGGTTACCGCGAGAAAAACCAGAAGGCGTTCTTCGACGACTACGACTTCGGCGGCGCCTTCGCGAACTATCTCGACTCGGAGCTGAAGACGTGGTCCTTCACGCCGCGCCTGGTTATTCCGCATGAACTGTTCACCGCACGGGCCCGGACCACCGCCGGCATCGATTACTACGACAGCCGCTACGACTCCGACCGCTCGCTCAACCCGGACACCCGCAACCAGCCGATACATCGCGTCGGTATCGAACAGAAATCAGGTGGCCTGTATCTCGACACGACGCTGTCGCCCACCGGGAATACCAGCGTGAATCTGGGTGGGCGCCTGCAGTGGGTCAGGGTCGAGGCTGACGACCAGGTGGATACGACCGCCCCCGGCGGCAGTTTTGCGAGCGAGGCGCCGGATTTCGACCAGACCGAGCGGGTCGAAATGCTGGAGGCCGGGGTGGAGCAACAGCTCACCCCTCAAACAGCCGTCTATCTCAAGGCCACCCGCAGCGCCCGCGTCGCCACGGTGGATGAGTTGTTCCAGGTCGATCCTACAACCTTCCTGCAGGTTTTCTCCGAACTCGATCCCCAGACCGGCAACGGCGTCGATATCGGCAGCCGCTACGACCAGGGCAGGCTGTCGTGGCTAGTCAACGTCTATTACCTGCGCCTGAAGAACGAGATCCACTATGATCCCGCGACGTTCTCCAACATCAACCTGGATCCGACGCAACGCTACGGGGTGGAATTGAGCGGCAACATGGCGCTCGCCCCCCGGCTTGACCTGCAGGCCAGCTATACCTGGATGCGTTCGGAATTCCGTGACGGTCCGTATCAAGGCAACGAGGTGCCGCTGGTACCGCGCAATACGGCCAGTGCGTCAGCGACCTGGAAATGGTCACCGGCCACCCGTTACACGGCCACCGTCAGTTACATCGGGGACAGGTATTTCGACAACGATCAGGCCAATGACTTCGGGAAGAAGATACCGTCCTATGCCACCGTGGACCTGCAGGCGAGCCATCTGTACCAAAGCTACCGGTTTGCCGCGAAGATCGGCAACCTGTTCGCGGAAAAAGCCTATGACTACGGCGTCAGCAGCACGACCTCACCCGGCGTCTACAACGCCTACCCGCTGCCGGAACGCACGCTACTGTTCACGGTTTCGAAAGAATTCGGCACATGAACAGACAGGGCGCGCATATTGCCTGGTTCATTGTCCTGTCTGCGGCAATCCATGCCGCCATCCTGCTGGTGGGCGGCCGTCCCGGAACCAGCATCGGCCCTGCGGAACGGGTGGTCCATGTTTCCATGACCTACCGCACGGGCGCTGCCGGCCGTGTATCCCCGGAAGCTGATTCCGGCGAACACACCCGCGCCAGCCGGGAACAGCCGCCCGGGACAGGCCGGCCAACACCGGTCAGGGCTGCCGGGAAAGCGGCCAGCCGGCGCCACGACAATCAGCCGCATGAAACCACCGAGACGCAGCCGATAACGGCACGGCGGGCGGGAGATGCGCCGGCTCCGGGGAAGTCGGTGCCGGCAGCCGCGGGCACAGAAACCGCCCGGCAGACCGCCGAGGAACAACTGCGCAAGAGCATCCTGCGGCTGGTCTCCAGCCGCTTCAACTATCCCGTTCTGGCGCGCCGCAAGGGCATGCAGGGCATCGTCAAACTCCAGGTGCGCATCGAGTCGGATGGGCGGATCTCGAGACTGCACGTAGAACAGACTTCCGGTTACCCGGTGCTCGACCGGGCGGCGCTGCAGTCCCTGCAGCTCGCCAGCGTGCCGGATGCCGGACAATGGATGCAGGGACAGGCCATCGATATCATCATCCCGGTGGAATACCGCCTGGTAGGAGGTTGAATGGGAAACCGACTCACGAAAATCTGTACACGCACGGGCGATGACGGCACCACCGGCCTGGGCGATGGTTCACGCACCGACAAGGATGACCCGCGCATCGAGGCCATCGGCGCCATCGACGAACTCAACAGCGCGTTGGGTCTGCTGCTCAGCGACGAACTCCCGGGAAACATGCAAGAACGGTTGTCACGGGTACAGCACAGCCTGTTCGATGTCGGCGGCGAACTCTGCCTGCCGGGACAGCCGGCACGCCATGTGATCGGCGCCGAACTCACCGGGGAACTGGAAGCCGCGCTGGAAGAACTGAACGCAGATTTGCCGCCACTCAGGGAATTCATCCTCCCCGG
>JAHKKL010000410.1 GCA_020027635.1 Gammaproteobacteria bacterium | reverse complement strand
TTCCAGCTCGGGATGATCCCAGAGGATTTCCGGCTTCTCACCCACCTCCACCCGTCCCACCATGCGATGCAGGCTGAGCAGGGTGTCGCCCATGTCCCGTCGTAGTTTGCCGGCGACCCAGGTGGTGGTGCCCCGGTATTTCATCTCTTCCGCCAGCGGTTCCACCCGGTCGAAGGTCGCGGCGATGCTGTCCTCGTATTCCGCCAGCACCATGCTCTGCGCGAGAACTTCGGCGACCGTCTGCAGGCGGTCCATCGAGGGTTCGTGTATCGACAGGATACCGCCGCTGAATCCCTCGTCGGTCCCCGGAACGATCCGGATCTCAAGCTCCTCCGTCTCCATTCTGACCACGCTCTCGCTCACCATCGGGGTCAGCGAGGCAACCAGCGCGGCCTCCTGTTCGACCGGGACATCGAACAGCACTACCGCACCGTAGCGGAACAGGACGGCCAGCCCCTTTTCACCTGAAGCCAGGGTCAGGGGCTGCACGGCAACCCGCTTCGCCTGGCCCAGGCTTCTGAGGTCGAGCTGTTTACCGATCAGCCTCCCCCGCGCCTTGATGGTTTGCACCGCTGATTGCATGGTCGCACTCATGATGGGTCAGAAACGGCGGAATGCGCAGTACCGCCCCGCCTGATTCTGTGACGAATGCCGGACGCCGGCAAGGCCAGTCGTCACGTGATCCTTATCCTGTCGTGGCAGCGGCACTAACGCCGTTGTCAGTGCCCGGGCCAGGGCCGGTCGCGTGAGTCAGGTCCGGGCGTCCGCCACGGGTGGCGCCTTTCCGGTCACGGTCTTGTCACCGCCCCGGGCACGCGCGCCCCGGCTGCGCCGTTTCAGGATCAGGGCGGCTTCCTGCCCGGCCTTGCCGTAGCGGGCCATACGCTCGAAATCCTTTTTCAGGATCGGCATATTGATGCAATCGGTGGCGGTCTTGCCCGCCTCGTAATCCACGTAGGGGTCGTGCACGTAAATGTATTTTTCATCGAATCCGGTCACCACTACCCAGTGCGGGAATTTTTCCCGGTAGATCCGGTAGGAACTGATCAGCACGATGGGCATGCCGCCCGATTCAAATTTCTTCTGGATTTCATTCACCCGCAAGGCCCGGTGACTGAGCTTGACCGGCAGCTTCGCCAGTTCGCCGATGAAGTCCTCCTGCACCAGGCGCATGACCTCCTTCTTTTCCTCGCTGCGCACGGAATCCACGAACAGCACGCCCGGCTCCTTGACATAGATCTCGACATCGAAGCCGCGGTGCCAAGCCGACAGTGCCATGCCGTAGGGACCGCAGCCGCCGTGACCGGAGGTCATGAAAATGGTGGTGGATTCCCGCCACAGGCGCAGCTCCAGCAGACGGCTGAGTTCGACCTTCGGATCCAGCACCTTCATGGCCATGAGCAGCGCCGAGGGCCCGCAGGTGAAATCCAGGGTCTGCTCGTAATACGGCACCCGGACCATGTCCGGTTCCAGATGCGGCGCCAGCAGCTTCTCGGCGCGCAGGGCCTCCATGTGGTCTTCGTAGTAATCCGGCAGCACGCCGATCCGCTTGTAACCGAGCTTCTCGTAGAGGCCTATCGCCGTGGTATTGTCCTGGCGCACTTCCAGGCGCAGGTAAATGCAGTCATGCGCGACGGCGGATTCCTCGGCGGCCGCGATCAGGGTGCCGCCGACGCCCCTGCCCCTGAGCTCCGGATCGACGGCCAAGGAATAGAGCCGGGCGAGCGACGTGCCGGTGTTGAACAGCAGCATGACGTAGGCAAGCACCCGTTTTTGCTCTTCGTAGACCAGGGTTTCGGCATTGGCCTTGGTCAGCAAGTAACGGAAACTGCGGCGACTGAAACGGTCGACGTCAAAGGAGCGGTTCTCGATGGCTACCAGGGCTTCCAGGTCCTGCAGCCGGGCTGGGCGGATCATAACTGGCCTTTTCGTTGCTAATGACAGGGCACTACCGTAACGCACCCCTGTTTATCGATAAGCATCGGTTTTCGTTTTGGAAAATGACCACGGCGCGAGTATAGTCGCGGCGTAAGCGGCTGCAAGGAGTTTACCGTGGAAGCTGCCCGTTTCGATACCTATTACCGCTACGACGAACTCACCCGGCTGCTGCACGACTACACGGCGCGCCACCCCGGACTGGCGCGACTGCAGAGCATCGGCAAGAGCTTCGAGGGCCGCGACATCTGGCTGGTCACGATCACCCGCTTCGCGACCGGCCCGGACACGGACAAACCGGCGCTGTGGGTCGATGCCAACATCCACAGCGCCGAGCTGGTGGCCTCGATGGCCGCGCTGCGGCTCATCGACCACCTGCTGAGTGGCTACGCCGCGGACCCGGAGGTTACCCGCTGCCTCGACAGCCGCGCCTTCTACATCTGCCCGCGGGCGAATCCGGACGGGGCCGAATGGGCGCTGGCGGACATCCCGAAGCTGATCCGTTCCAGCACCCGTCCCTATCCGTTCGAGGAAACGCCCGTCGGCGGGCTGGTGACCGAGGACATCGACGGCGACGGGCGCATCCTGACCATGCGCATCGCCGATCCCAACGGCCCCTGGAAGGCGTGCCCGGAGGATCCGCGCCTGCTGGTGCGGCGCGCGCCGGCGGAAACCGG
>JAHKKL010000409.1 GCA_020027635.1 Gammaproteobacteria bacterium | reverse complement strand
TTCCACCGTCTTCTCGTTCTCGATCCGGTAGCGGATCAGGTCCTCGATAGTGCCGATCTTGAAGCCATGTTTTTTGGCGTAGACCTCCAGGTCCGGGCGCCGCGCCATGCTGCCATCCTCGTTGAGGATCTCGACGATGACCGCGGCCGGTTCCAGTCCCGCCAGGCGCGCCAGGTCGCAGCCGGCCTCGGTATGCCCGGCACGGCTCAGCACGCCGCCCGGCTGCGCCATGAGCGGAAAGATATGCCCGGGCTGCACGATATCCCCGGGAACGGCATTCGGGCTGACGGCCGCCTGCACCGTGCGGGCGCGGTCATGCGCCGAAATGCCGGTCGTGACGCCTTCCGCCGCCTCAATGGAAAGCGTGAAATTCGTGGAGTGCTGCGAGACGTTGCGCCGCACCATGAGCGGCAGGGCGAGTTGTTCGCAGCGCTCGCGCGTCAGCGTCAGGCAGATCAGGCCGCGCCCGTGGCTCGCCATGAAATTGATGTCCTCCGGACGCACGTGGGTCGCCGCCATGACCAGGTCGCCCTCGTTCTCCCGGTCTTCGTCGTCCATCAGGATGACCATGCGTCCGGCGGCGATATCCGCGATAAGCTCTTCAGTACGATTGAGTGACATGGCAACGCTCGGTTCCCGCGATGATGGCAATGCTGAAAACGTATTATCCATGAACGGGCGGCGCGCTTCAGCGCTTTCCCTCCAGGAAACCACTCGCCTCGAGCATTTCCCGGGTGATGGTACCGCCGGCGCCCGGAAGCGCCGCCTGTTCCCCCTGCAACAGCCGCTCCAGATAGCGTGCGACCAGGTCGACTTCCAGGTTGACCTTGCTCCCCGCGCGGTAGCCGTTCATGGTGGTCTCGGCCAGGGTATGCGGCACGATGTTCAGTTCGAACTCGGCGCCCTGCACCCCATTGACAGTCAGACTGATGCCGTCCACGCAGATCGAGCCCTTGGTCGCGATATAGCGGGCCAGTTCATCCGGCGAGCGGATCGTGAACTGCACCGAGCGGCCATCCTCGCGCCGCGCGACCACCATGCCGATGCCATCCACATGGCCGCTCACCAGGTGCCCGCCGAGACGGGTTGCCAGTGTCAGTGCCTTCTCCAGGTTAACGGGCGTGTTGACGGCGAGAGTCCCGAGGATGGTTCGCCTGAGGGTCTCCCCCGAGACATCGGCACGGAATCCGCCGACGCTCAATTCGACGACCGTCAGGCAGACGCCGCTGACGGCAATGCTATCGCCAGTGGCGACATCGTCCATCGGCAATTTGCCGGTCCTGATGCCGATACGCAGGTCCCCTCCCCGGTTCTCCAGGGTGGAGATCGTACCAACCGCCTGAACGATTCCTGTAAACATGCTCTTAGTCAGGGTATTTATACCGGTTATCAATAACTATGTTGAGGAAGCCATGATGTGTCGTCATCGCAAGGAACGACGTGACGAAGCAATCTCTAAGTGTCTGATTCGAATCTATGAGATTGCCGTGCTTCGCTCGCAATGACAAATACATTTCAATTAATCAGCTTCCTTAACAAAACCTCATGCCGGGTAAATCCTGCAGTGACCGTCGGCCGCCCCCTAAAGGGGGTCCAAGGACAGGAGGCGGCCGGCGAGCGTATAGGGAGGTATTCACAGCGTGTCACGGAAGGATTTACCCGGCATGAGGCATCTGCACATCTGAGGCAAAGTCATCGTTTCTTGTTCACGGTAGCGCTAATGCGCCAGTCCCGGCCCACCGCACGGATGTCGCTGATGGACAGTTCGATACGCTGCTCCATGCGCTCCAGCCCCGGCAACGCGAACAGGCCGCGGGCCGCATCGCCCAGCAGGTGGGGCGCCAGGTAGACAAGCAGTTCATCGACCCACCCCGCCGCGAGCAGCGCACCGGAAAGCGTCGCCCCCGCCTCGAGGTGAACTTCATTGATCTCCATCCGGCCGAGGTAAGCCATCACGGCGGCCAGATCCAACCGGCTGCCGTTCATCGGCAGGGTGATGACCGAGACGCCGTTGCGCACCAGTTGTGCCTCCCTGTGCCTGTCCGGCACACCAGTCAGGATAAGCGTTTCTCCCGGCATGCCCAGCAGCCGTGCCCCGGGTGGAGTCCGCAGGCGCGTATCCAGTATGACCCGCAGTGGCTGCCGCGAGGAACCGGATTTCTCCTGGTCCAGGCGTACCGTCAAGGACGGGTCATCCGCCAGGACGGTCCCGACGCCGGTCATGATGGCGGAACTGAGCGCGCGCCAGCGGTGCACGTCGCGGCGCGCTTCCTCGCCAGTGATCCACCGGCTTTCGCCGCTCGCCATGGCCGTGCGTCCATCCAGGCTCATCGCCAGCTTGCAGCGCACCCAGGGACGCCCCTCCCGCATGCGCATGACAAACCCGGGGTTGAGCCGTTCCGCCTCCGCCGCCAGCACCCCCGAACGCACCTCGATGCCGGCAGCCCGCAGGGCCTTCAACCCCGCGCCGCCAACCCGCGGATTGGGATCCTCCATGGCGGCAACCACCCGCCGTATGCCAGCGGCGATCAGGTCCGCGGTGCAGGGCGGCGTGCGCCCGTGATGGCAGCAGGGCTCAAGCGTCACGTAGGCGGTGGCACCCACCGCGCGGTCGCC
>JAHKKL010000086.1 GCA_020027635.1 Gammaproteobacteria bacterium | reverse complement strand
GTCATGTTGTGCCAGCGGCCGCAGCTGGAAGCGCAGAAATTCATGGATATCCAGTTCGCCCACCTTGTACTGGTCGTAGAATCGCTGGTTCTCCTGTTCATAGTAATCCCGGTCGACGATGCCCTTTTCGGCAAGAAAACAGCCCCACAGGTAGTCGCTGTCTCCAGCCAGGAGAGTGTTGTCCAGGTCAAAAAGCGCAATACTCACCGGCGCTTCCTCATGTAAAAGAACCTCGTCAAGCATGAGGCTGAGGAGGGGAAAGGTAACACAGCCTGAGCTCGTGGCGGCACCCGCCAATTGCCCCCGATGGGTAGCTATGGGAGAATATGTCATCCTGAAGAAACGCATGATGGATTTGTCAAGTGATTGATTTTGATGGATTCAGGCCGAACGTCGGCATCATTCTGTCCAATCGCGATGGCCGTGTGCTATGGGCGCGTCGTGTGGGTCAGGATGCTTGGCAGTTTCCGCAGGGCGGTATTCGCACCGATGAAACGCCATGTGAGGCCATGTACCGGGAGCTGGCCGAGGAAGTGGGTCTGCGGCCGGAGCATGTCGAGCTGATGGGGGCGACGCGCGGCTGGCTGCGCTACCGTCTGCCGCGCCAGTATATCCGTCGCACCAGCCGCCCGGTATGTATCGGGCAGAAACAGGTCTGGTTCATGCTGCGTCTGCTGGGTAACGACGCCGAGGTATGCCTGCATAGTACTGACAAACCCGAGTTCGATCACTGGTGCTGGGTTGACTACTGGCACCCGCTGAACGAGGTTGTGGCCTTCAAGCGTAACGTCTATAAAAGGGCGCTGAAAGAACTGGCGCCGCTGCTGTTTCCCGAGGGGGATCCTGATTTTCCCGGTAACCAGCGCTTGCCAAAGTAGGCAGGCATGAGGCATAAGGTCTTGACTGCGGTGCAAGACGCTGTTGCTGGCGCCTGATTCCCCGTAACGGAGCCTTACCTATGCTGGATATCCTCCGGCGCATCATCCAGGAAGTCAATGCGGCTCCCGACCTGCAGAAGGCGCTGGATATCATTGTCCAGCGCGTCCGCGTGAATGTGGGGGTGGATGTCGCCTCCGTTTACCTGCTGGATGACGAGCACAACCAGTATGTCCTGATGGCTACCGAGGGTTTCCGCAAGGATGCCATAGGCAAGGTACGCATCGACAAGGGCAAAGGTCTTATCGGCATGGTGGCTGACCGCGAGGAACCGGTCAACCTTGATGACGCCCCCAGTCACCCGCAATATCTGTTCATCGTTGAAACGGGCGAACAGCCCTACCATGGGTTTCTCGGCGTGCCGATCATCCAGTATCGCAAGGTGCTCGGGGTCCTGGTGGTTCGCCAGCGGGAGTATCGCAAATTCGGTGAAGAGGAGGAGGCCTTCCTGGTTACCCTGGCGGCACAGCTTGCCGGTGCCATCACCCATGCGGGAGCCAGCGGCGAGATTTCCAGACTGCTGGAGGACAGGGACGAGGTTTCGGTCACACTGCGGGGTCTGCCGGGGGCGCCGGGCCTGGCCATCGGTCAGGCCATGGTGGTGTATCCGCCACAGAACCTCGATGTCATCCCGGACCGCAAGGCTGCCGACATCGAGGCCGAGGTCGAGTGCTTTTACGAGGCCGTGGCCGCCGTCCGGGATGACCTGCGGGATTATTCCAATCGGTTGTCCGGCTCGCTGCCGGCGGAAGATCTTGCGCTGTTTGATGCCCTGCTGCTCATGCTGGACAGTGACAGTCTGGTCGGCAAGACCGTGGAACGCATCCGTGAGGGCAACTGGGCACCGGGTGCCTTGCGCCAGACTATCGCGGATCACGTACAGGTGTTTGAAACCATGGAGGATGCCTACCTGCGCGAGCGCGCCAGCGATATCCGGGACCTGGGTCGCAGGATAGTGACCCATATCCAGAGTGACCGGCCGGCGCACCGGCCGGTCTATTCCTCGACGGTGCTGGTAGGCAAGGAAATCAGCGCCGGACAACTGGCCGAGGTTCCGACCGAACATCTCGCGGGTATCGTCTCGACCAGTGGTTCCAGTTCATCGCATGTTGCCATCCTCGCACAGGCCCTCGGTATACCCGCCGTGATGGGGGTGGAGGATCTGCCGGTGGCGCGCCTGGAAGGGCAAACACTGATTGCCGATGGCTATCGTGGCGAGGTTTTCGTGCGCCCGTCAGAACTGCTGCTCGATGAGTTCCTGCGCCTGCAAGCCGAGGAAACCGAGCTGACCAGGGGCCTGAAGGAGATGGCTGACCAGCCGTCTGTGACCCCGGATGGTGTGCACGTGCCGCTCTACCTGAACACCGGCCTGGTGTTTTCAGACATTGAATTGTCCATGCACAGTGAAAGCGACGGAGTCGGGCTCTACCGTACCGAGATACCGTTTCTGATCCGCGAGCAGTTTCCCGGTGAAGAGGAGCAGCTGCGGATATACCGCAAGGCGCTGGAAGCCTTCGCGCCGCGGCCGGTGACGCTGCGCACGCTCGATGTCGGTGGCGACAAGGTGCTGTCCTATTTCCCGGTCAAGGAAGACAACCCGTTCCTCGGCTGGCGCGGTATCCGCATATCACTCGATCACCCGGAAATCTTTCTGACCCAGTTGCGCGCGATGCTGCGTGCCAGCGTCGGACTCGACAATCTCACGATTCTCTTGCCCATGGTGTCGACGGTTACCGAAATCGATATCGCCATGACATTCATTTCACAGGCGATGGGTGAACTGATCGAGGAGGGCATGGAGGTGCATCGCCCGCCCATCGGCGTCATGATCGAGGTACCGTCAGCTGTCTACCAGGTGGCGGCCATGGCGCAGCGAGTGGATTTCTTTTCCATTGGCACCAATGACCTCACCCAGTACCTGCTGGCGGTAGATCGTAACAATACCCGCGTCGCCGGGCTTTACCAGACTTTGCATCCGGCAGTGCTGCGGGCGATCAGGCAGGTGGTGGATGCGGCGCACCAGTTGGGCAAGCCGGTCAGCGTCTGTGGCGAAATGGCCGGTGATCCGACAGCCGTGCTCGCGTTGCTGGGCCTGGGCGTTGACAGCCTGAGCATGTCCGTCAGTAGTTTGCCGCGTGTCAAATGGGTGATAAGGAGCTTCGCCCGTGCCGAGGCACGGGATCTGCTCGATCAGGTTTGGGCAATGGAGGACCCGCGCGCCATCAGGACTTTCTACAACAGTGTACTTGTACAGGGTGGATTGGGGAGACTCGTGCGGCCCGGCAATTAACCTTATTGCTGGCCGGCGCGATGGCGTCGCCAATCAGGTTCTGAACTTTATTTCAGGCGCGTGGTTGCTGCCGCCCGCATCCTGCGATGCTCCCTTGCGTTGGCGTGGTGCCTGCCCCAGAGCCACAAACCGCTGCTGGCCAGCAACAGGAACAACAGGGCCGCCGCATCCACGAGATAGACGCCGCGACTGCCGAGGATGCGGCCGCTGTGAATGTCGAGAAGGAGCCGTTCCAGGGTCAGCCCCGTTCCGCGATACGCCTGCTGCAAGGCCGCCCGCAGTGCAGGGGGAGGAGACGCGGCCACCGCCCAGTTGATCTCGTTATCCGCTGTTTCGTGCCACTTCAGGATACCGCTGTCTGCCTGGTAATTCCCATGTGCCGTCTTGACGAGGAGATCGCCGGCCGCATTGCGTCCCAAAGCCTGTACCCCGGCGGGGACTCCGGCCGAGTTGTCCAGCCGTTCGATCAGTTTACCGTCGGGGGTGAATAGCAGAAGTTGCCCCTCGACGCCGATGATGACCAGGCCGTGTGTTTCTACGGTACCGAGGAGTGGTGCCGACACCTGTGGTATGGGCGTGGTATTCCAGTAAATCTGTGTGCCCACCTCCGTAACGGTGCTTGAACCGGCCGTATAGGCGAGCATCGTTTCCGGCGCCTTGACTCCGTACCAGTCCAGCAAGAACCCGTACTGTACATGGCGTGAATCCAGGGAAAAATCATCCGTGTGATTGAGCAGCAGGCCGGTGAGGGCAAGCAGAATGACAAATAACGCCGAGGCAAGGCCGATATGGCGATGCCATAGGAACAGCGAGCGCAGCAGTTTGGCGCGGGCCGGTTTTCTCTTATGGCGAGTCATTGGTCATGGGTGTCTGGTTGTGCAGGTATAGTGCGAGGCGGGCCAGTTTTTTCAGCGCCCGTACCGATAGCGTGGCGCCCGCTATTCCGTCAATCGATTGATCCAGTTCATTCTCCCCCGTCAGTCTGGTGCCTTTGAACTGATCGGTGAAGAACGGGTAGCGCACCTCCCAGCCACGGCTTTCACGAAAGGCCAGCACCTTGACCGTTTCCATGTGGCCATTCTCGACCACAAGGCCCACCGTTATCGGACGCTCCTTGCCGATCTCCTCCAGTATCCAGGCCGTGCGATGTTTTTCACCCCAATAACGCACTCGCAGCGCATCCGGATTGTGTCCCAGTATTTCCGTTATCGGTTCACGCATTGACCGGGTTATCCAGAGCACCTCGGGCGCTGGCGGATTCCCGGCAAAAACCTCGTTGATGAATGCCCCGGGTTCCTGGTCGACGCCTTCTGCCGGTGTGTTTGCGGCGACGGTCAGCAGCAGCCACAGCACAAGGGCCATGGAATAGTGAATACGACAAGCAAAGGGGCGGGGCACAGGATTCTGGGCCCCGCCTGATTGGCGTATCGCATCGCTAGGCGGAAACACGGGATCAGAACTGGTAACCGATGCCGAGATTAAAGCCATTATCATTCTCTGCGCTGTCATTATCCTGGGTCTGGACGTCGAATTTGAAAACCACATCCGCTATCGGCCAGTAGTTGAGGCCCGAATTGATCTGCACCATGCGGGTATCGTTGGAGGAACCGGCATTGTTGTCCCAGACATTGTAGCGGGAAAACAGGCCCCATTCGCCGGGGATTGTACCCACCTGTGTTCTGTAAGACGGCTCGACATACCAGCCCTCCTGGACATCACGCCCGACCGCGTCAGGATTGGTCGGATTATTGATGACATTATGCTTGTCGAGGTCCCAGCGGGCATACAACGCACGCAGGCCATAAGGTCCGCGCCGAATATCGGCATGGGTCTCCAGCAGGGTTGCACCGATGCCCAGTTCACCCTGGGTGATATCTTTCTGCCATTGACCGGTCAATCCCAGTTCGACCCCCGGCAGGCCGGTCCATTTGAGGCGACCGGTGAAGGCGCCATCGTTGGCCTGTGCTTCCGCAACTTCCTGGCGTCCTTCGCGGATCAGGAAGGCATCACTGCCCGAGGTTTCCACGTCAAGACCCGAGGTGCCCGCCAGACTGTAACTGAAACCTCTTCCCAGTTCGCCGTGAAAATCGGCGCCGGCCTCCCACCAGGTGGTGGGTATGATGTAGGTTTCGACCGGGTTGCGTTCCACCCCGTAGAAGGTGGGGGGTTCGTGCGTCTCATTCATGATGCCTACCGGTACGAGGAAGTCACCAGTCTTGACCGCATGCCGATTGTTCAGATCGAATTCCAGATAGGCCTGCTCGAGTTCGACCTCGCCGTTCGTATCGGAAGCTACGACCGAATGTTCGAGCTCGACTTCGGAGAACAGGCGGATGCTGTCGGTGAATTCATGCCCAAGGGTCAGGACAAAACGGTGGAAGTCGACTTCTTTCTTGCTGTCCAGGTTGTTGTAATGTAATTCACCATAGCCGCCGAGTTTCGTCTTGTCGGCCCAGCTGCCAGCGCCCGCGGTCCTAGCCGATGATTCCTCGACGGCGACCACGGCAGCCTCGGCTTTCTGGTCGGCGGTCACCGCTTTTTCCCCGGCTGTCTCAGCCTTGCGTTCGATGCTCTGCTGCTGGCGCTTGAGTGACTCGATCTCGGCCTGTTGGGCCTGGATGATTTTCCATAGCTCCTCGACACTTGGGGTCTTGGATTCCGCGGAGGCGGTGAGCGTAATTAACCCCAGCGTGAGCGGTATGAGGGGGTGCAGCAATTGACATGAACGTTTCATTTGGATCGTTCCTCCATGGCGGTAGTGGGTGTCAGAAAGGCGTACAGTTTAACCAAGAAAGATACAAATGAAAACAATTCTCATTATTGATAACATCCAATTATCCGGATAAAGCAGTTGTACAATGCTGAAATGTTCCTAGGTTTTTGTGATTCTTGTTAATTTTGTCAGGACTGTGATCGAGGCTTGGACGGACACCGGACTGCCACTATGCTTGTCCGCTGGCACATGGAACAAACACGGTTTATATTTAATCCAATTCATTGGAATTTCTAAGGCACGTACCGATCACGAGGTTTGATATGACGCAAACAGCTACTCAACAAGCAGCTATACAATCCCCCATGCTACTGGCAGCAACTGACCTGAGCCTTACCCCGGCGGCGCGGGAGAAGATGGCCGAGCTCATCAGCCAGGCCGATGATGCCGATCTGCAGGCCATCCGGGTTTTTGTGTCGGGTGGCGGTTGTGGGGGTATGGGTTATGGTATGACCTTCACTGACTCGCGGACTGAATTCGACTATGTGCGCAAGGAGAGCGGCTTCAGCGTCTATGTCGATGCCGTGGCGCTCAATTACTTGCGCGGCGTGGAAATCGATTATGTCGAACGTCCGTCGGGCGCCAGTTTTGTCTTCAACAATGCTTTTGCCCTGACGGGTGGTTCAGGTACCTGTGGTGCCTGTGGTGCTGCCGGTGGAGGTTGTGCCTGACACAAGCCGGATCGAGGGAGGCGGCGCGCCTCCTTCTGATCGCTCCACCAAACAGTTACCGGACTGTTCCCTATCTTGAAGCGGCACGGCGCCGGGGTATTAGTGTCCTGGTCGCCTCTGAAGGCAGGTTTTCACTGGTCAGCGAGATCGCTAAAGGGCTGCATGTCGATCTTGAGGACCCGTCGGCGCTCAATCGACTGTTGGCTGCCAACGTCGAATGTCCCTTCACCGGCGTAGTGGCTACCGACGATGTCGCTGTGGAACTCGCCAGTCAAATTGCCAAGGCACTGAATCTGCCGCACAATCCACCGCAAGCTGCCCGGTTCACGAGGCGCAAGGACCTGTCACGACAAGCGCTCGCCAAAGCAGGT
>JAHKKL010000408.1 GCA_020027635.1 Gammaproteobacteria bacterium | reverse complement strand
ATCAGCGCGGCGATCGTCGCGCGGGCCATGGAAATGCTGAACGTGGACACGCAGGGCTTCGATGCCCAGGACCGCAAATTGCTGCTGACCATCATCGAGAAATTCGATGGCGGTCCGGTGGGCGTCGACAATCTTTCCGCTGCTATCGGAGAGGAGCGCGGCACCATCGAGGACGTACTCGAACCCTACCTCATCCAGCAGGGTTTCATCATGCGCACCCCGCGGGGGCGCATGGCAACCCGCAATGCCTATCTGCATTGCGGTCTGAGGCCGCCTGCCGCACAATCCGCAGCCGATGCGTTTGAATTGTTCCCGAACGGCCGGTAGACCGTTACCTTCACGCCAGGCAGGATGCTTCCGTCATGTCAGTGTCAGTCATCGCCCGGTGTGCGATACGTCCGGGGAATTTACGGTGCGGTGTGCGGTCAACGGAGGGGAACCGGTTGCCGGTGACTGATTTTCGCTGGCCGGTGCGCGTCTATTACGAGGACACGGACAGCGGCGGTGTGGTGTATTACGCTAATTATCTGCGTTTTATGGAACGGGCACGGACCGAATGGATGCGCCAGCTGGGTTTTGAACAGGACGCCCTGATCCGGGATAAGGGGATTCTGTTCGCGGTCCGGTCGGCCAGTCTGGACTACCTGCGACCCGCCCGTTTCAACGATCTGCTCGAGGTCAGCGTGCGCCTGTACGAGCGTCGCCGCGCCAGTCTGGTATTCGAGCAGGTGGTCAGCCGCGAGGGGGATGCGCAGCGCCCCCTGTGCACCGGCAGCATCCGCGTCGCCTGCCTGGATGCGGCGTCTTTCCGATCCACGCCCATCCCCGATTTTATCTTGAAGGAGATACCGCATGTCGACTGACATGTCATTTTTTCACCTGATCGCAGGCGCCAGCACCGTGGTGCAGCTGGTGATGCTGCTGCTGCTGACGGTCTCTATGGTGTCCTGGACCATGATCTTCAGGCGCCGTGCCGTGCTGCGCGCGGCGCGCCTCGCCGCGGATGAATTCGAGCGCCGGTTCTGGTCCGGGGGGGATCTGGGGGCGCTGTATCGCGAGGTGTCCCAGCAGGAGGACGAGGCCATCGGCATGGCCGGAATCTTTCATGCCGGGTTCAGTGAATTCGCCCGGCTGCACAAGCAGCTCGGCATCGAACCCCGCGCCGTCGTGGAAGGCGCGCAACGGGTGATGCGCGTCATGCTATCGCGCGAAACCGACGACCTGGAGACCCATCTGTCGTTTCTGGCCACCGTCGGCTCGACCAGTCCCTATGTCGGTCTGTTCGGCACCGTGTGGGGCATCATGAATGCCTTTCGCGGTCTGGGTAATGCGCAGCAGGCCACCCTCGCCATGGTGGCGCCCGGCATCGCGGAGGCCCTGGTCGCCACGGCGATGGGTCTGTTCGCCGCCATCCCCGCCGTGATCGCCTACAACCGCTACTCGAACGACGTGGAACGGCTGATCAACCGCTATGACAATTTTCTCGAGGAATTCTCGACCATTCTGCAGCGCCAGGCGCATGCCTGAATGCCCGCTGCCGATCCCCGGGGAAGACGAGCGCACGTGATTAACGGCACCACAGGAATGGACTAATATGGCCCGCCAGCGAGTTCGCAAACGCCCCATGGCCGAGATCAACGTGGTGCCGTACATCGACGTCATGCTGGTCATGCTGGTGATTTTCATGATCACGGCGCCCCTGCTGACGCAGGGCGTGAAGGTGGATCTGCCCGAGGCGAGCGCCGAGCCCATGCCGCCCGAGGAGCAGGAGCCGCTGGTAGTCAATGTGGACGCGGCCGGGAATCTGTATCTCAACATCGCCGACGACCCGCGCAAGCCCATCAGCGGGGATGATCTCAAGCAGCGCGTGGCGGCGGTGCTGCGGCGCCGGCAGGATCAGAGCGTACTGGTGCGGGGTGACCACGCGGCGGACTACGGCAGCGTGGTGGCGGCCATGGTGCTGTTGCAGCAGGCCGGAGTGCCGAGCGTGGGACTGGTGACGGAACCTCCGGAAGGCGAGTAGCGGCAGCATGTGGGAAGCCATACGCGAGAATCCTCGCCCCGTGATGTACGCGGTGCTGATGCACCTGATACTGCTCGCGCTGCTGGTGTTCAGTCTCGACTGGACGCCGAAGGTCAGCCATCCCCCGGGCATCAAGGTGCCGATTCAGGCCGAGCTGGTCGATCAGCGCCAGCTGGACGCCGTGGAGGAAAGGAAGCAGGCGGAGCAGCAACGGATCGAGGAAGCCAAACGCCAGGAGGCCCGTGCGGAACAGCGCAGGGTCGAGGAAAAGCGCAAGTCCGAGCTGGAGGCGAAACAGAAAGCCGAGCAGGCGGCCAAACAGAAGGCGGAGCAGGCGACCAAGCAGAAGGCGGAGCAGGCGACCAAACAGAAGGCGGAGGCGGAGGCCAAACGCAAGGCTGAGGTGGAGGCCAAGCGCAAGGCGGAAGAAGCGCAGCGGCGGGAGGCGGAACAGGCGCTGCAGTCGCAACTGGCCGCGGAGCAGGCGGGCATGGAGGCGGCGCGCGTCCAGGGAGTGGTGGAGGAATACATTGGCTACATCCAGGAACGCATTCAGCGCAGCTGGCTGCGTCCTCCGGGCAGTGTCGCGGGACTGTCAT
>JAHKKL010000407.1 GCA_020027635.1 Gammaproteobacteria bacterium | reverse complement strand
GTGGCCATAATGCTTTTATGTTTAACGCTGCACGCTGACACAATGTTCCACTTCACCACCCCGCCGCCGCTCACCCTCTACGTCCACCTGCCGTGGTGCGTGCGCAAGTGCCCCTATTGCGACTTCAACTCCCATGAAGTCAAGGACGCGGTACCGGAACAGGCCTACGTCGAGGCCCTGATCGCGGATCTCGAGCAGGACCTGCCGCTGGTGTGGGGACGCACCGTCGAGGCGATCTTCATCGGCGGCGGGACACCCAGCCTGTTTGCACCGGCGTCGATCGATCACCTGCTCGGCGCGGTGCGCGCGCGCCTGCCGCTCAAGCCCGGCGCCGAGATCACGCTGGAGGCCAACCCCGGCACCGTCGACCAGGAACGCTTCCGGGGATTTCGCGAGGCCGGCGTCAACCGCCTCTCGCTCGGCATCCAGAGTTTTCAGGCCGGGCTGCTCGAAAACATCGGGCGCATCCACGATGACCGGCAGGCGCTCGCGGCCGTGCGTGCCGCGCAGGCCGCCGGATTCGACAACCTCAACCTCGACCTGATGTTCGGCCTGCCGGGGCAGGACATCGAGGCGGCGCTGGCGGATCTGCGTACCGCCCTCGCGCTGCAGCCGGCGCATCTGTCCTGGTACGAACTCACCCTCGAGCCCAACACCTGGTTTCACCGCCACCCGCCGGCGCGTGCCGATGAAGATACGCTGTGGCGCATGCAGCAGGCAGGCGCCGCCCTGCTGCGGGAGGGCGGCTATGAACGCTACGAGGTTTCCGCCTATTCCCGGCAAGGCCGGGAGTGCCGTCATAACCTCAATTACTGGCGTTTCGGCGACTACCTCGGCATCGGCGCCGGCGCGCACGCCAAGCTCACCGATGCCGCCCGCCAGACGGTGACGCGCTACGCGAAAACCCGGCATCCGGTCCGCTATATGGAAAGCGCCCGGAACCGGGAACCCCTCGGCACCGAGACGCTATTGTCAGCGCAGGATGTGGTGCTGGAATTCGCCATGAATGCCCTGCGCCTCGACGCCGGTTTCACGGTTGCCGGCTTTCGCGAGGCGACCGGACTGCCGTTCAGCGCCGCCGCCAGACCGCTCGGCGAGTCGATCGAGCGCGGCCTGCTCGAGCAGGACCGGGACATCATCCGCTGCACCGCACGGGGTCGGCGCTACCTCGATGAACTCTTGCAGTACTGGATGGTGGAGGAACCGAACGATGCTCGAATCAGCCGGGGTTGAATGCCCTTATTGCGGTGAGCGATTTGAAACCACCGCGGACACCAGCGGCGGCGATCAGGATTACATCGAGGATTGTCCGGTCTGCTGCCGTCCGGTCGAGTTTCATCTCGTGACGGGGGCGGACGGGGAACTCCTCTCACTCACCACCCGCCGCGATGACGACGGCTGACATCCGCGCGAAGGCCTTCCCGACCGGGGACCTGCCGGCGTCTCGCCCTGGGGATGACCCGCTGGCGAACACCGGCATGCCGCCGGAGTCAGCGCCGTGCGCTACGCGGCCTTGAGGGTGATATGGGCCTCTTCACCGAGGATCTTGAAGATGTTGTTGAAATCCGCCTTGGCGGTTTCGACGAACACCCCGATGTAGCCCATCACGCAGACCGAGTAATCGCCGGCCGCGACCGCCCATCCATGGAAGGGCGTCCACTTCATACCGCTGATGCGGGTGAAAGTTTCCGCCTGTGTGGTTCCCATCAGCGTATTGGCCGCGCACATCCTGACAACCAGCTCGGCGATGTCTTCGCTCAGGTCGCCCTTGTAGCTGACGAGTTCGCCGCCCGGCGTCAACTCATAGGCCGCAACGGCACCCGACAACCCCATCAATCTTTTGAGATTTGCCACTGTACACCTCCTCCCGGCATTGCACCGGAGTCATGGCAGCGGGCAGCTCCATCGGTTCGCCCGCACCGTTAAGTATAGTGCGTCGAGGCGACGCTACTACCCTGATTGCTGCCCGGGAATTATTGCCGGCACCACGCGCAGGAGCTACTGTTCGGTTCGTGATGATGGCCGCACGGCCAGGAGAGGAGCCCTGTACCAGTTGATCTTATCCCGACTATAATACTCAACTATATAAAACCAGCAGTTGCTATCGTCGGTTTCACCGTGAAGATACGATAAAGAACATGGATACCTCAGTCGATCAGGCCCAGCGCGTGCATTTCTGGAACGCCGACCCGAGGGTACGCGGCATCGTGGACAATGTCGCCGATGCCGTGATCGGGATCGATGCGCGCGGCTGCATCGAACTGTTCAATCCGGTCGCCGAACAGCTGTTCGGCTATTCCGCGGCGGAAGTCATGGGCCGTAATGTCAAGCTGCTGGCGGCACCCGAATTCAGCCACCGGCACGATGAGTTCATCTCCGACTACCTCAAGACCGGTGAGCGCCACATCATCGGCATCGGCCGCGCTGACGCCGCAAAAGGCCGCCGAACAGGCGCTCATGCAGGCGCGCGCCTACCTGCAGGACATCATCGACTCCATGCCGTCCGTCCTGGTCGGAGTGGATGCGGACGGACGCATCACCCACTGGAATCAGGCGGCGGTCCGGGAGCGGGGGCAGACCGCCGCGCAAGCCATCGGACGCCCGCTGGCCGAGCTGTTCCCGTATCTGGAGCGGCAGCTTGGGGACGTAGGAAAGGCGATCCGGGAAGGCCGGCCGCTCCGGAGCGAGCGCCTGCTCCTGCAGGACGGCGGCACCAGCCGCTATGTCGATGTGGTGGTCTATCCACTCAACTCCGGTGACGGCGCCGGCGCCGTGGTGCGCATCGATGACGTTTCCGAACGTGTGCGCATCGAGGAGACGATGGTGCAGACGGAGAAGATGCTG